>NZ_PVWO01000730.1 GCF_003003845.1 Chamaesiphon polymorphus CCALA 037
CTTGCCTCTGTTTGGAATTTTCCTCATTTTAGCAAGCAACCAAGTAACCCTAATTTTTAATCTTGACACTGCACTAGGCGGCGATCGTCAACTAAATTGACATTTCAGCACTTCGCTCGCGACTCCAATAGTTCGGATTCGGTAGCGAACGACTCATTGGCTTCTATTTTCAATTAAAAAATTATAGACAATAACGATCTCCTCCTGTAGAATAGGAGATTGTGGTCTAAAACTTCCGGCTCCTTAGAGCTGAGATTGCGGTAAATCGGCTGAGATAGATACTAGGCGGCTTGCTGCCCGAGTCTTCACCAGCACATAACACGATTTCCGCTCGATACCTTGTCCTTCCAAATGAGTGCAAACTTATCGCATCCAACGCAGTTATCGAGCGTGCGCTCGCACGCTCGATAACTGCTAACGTTGGCTGGATTGATAATATTAAGTCAAACCCACAGATGGACGCGCCTGCCGGTGGAAGTCCATCAAAATCCTGATGTCTCAAATATAAGGAAGACTAATAAACCGTGTCTATCGGTATTCTCGGCACCAAACTCGGCATGACCCAAATTTTCGACAAAGAGACAGGGAGAGCAATTCCTGTCACCGTCGTTCAAGCAGGCCCATGCACCGTTACACAGATCAAAACCAAAGCCACTGACGGATATAGCTCTGTCCAAATTGGTTTTGATGAAGTCAAAGAAAAAGCGTTAAACAGACCAGAATTGGGTCACCTCAAAAAATCTGAGGCTCCGCCACTGCGTCACTTGCAAGAATTTCGGGTCGATAACCCCGATAATTGGACGCTCGGTCAAGAAATCAAACCAGATATCTTTACTGTCGGTCAAATTATTGACGTCACAGGTAACAGCATCGGTAAAGGTTTTGCAGGTTGGCAAAAACGTTGGAACTTCGCCAGAGGGCCAATGTCTCACGGTTCCAAAAATCACCGCGAACCTGGTTCGACTGGTGCTGGTACGACTCCCGGTCGCGTCTACCCTGGTAAGAAAATGGCAGGACGACTGGGTGGCAAACGGATCACGATCAAGAAATTGGTAGTAGTTCAGATCGATGTCGAGCGAAACGTCCTATTGATCGAGGGTTCCGTTCCTGGCAAACCCGGCGCGCTACTGCGGATTGTGCCTGAAGTCAAAGTAGGTAAATAATCTAAGTAAGTAGAATCGGGAGATAAAAAATAGTTATGGCTAATTGCGTCATCCGCAACTGGCAAGGCGAGGAAGCTGGCTCCGCCACCCTCGAATTGGCTGTTGCTAAAGCAGAAAATGCATCACACATCGTCCACCGCGCTCTAATTCGGCAGACAAACAACGCTCGTCAAGGTACCGCTAGTGCCAAGACTCGCGCCGAAGTCCGAGGTGGCGGTCGCAAACCCTGGAAACAAAAAGGTACCGGACGCGCGCGTGCGGGTTCGATCCGTTCTCCGCTGTGGCGGGGTGGTGGGGTAATTTTTGGACCAAAGCCCAAAGATTACAACATGAAAATGAACCGCAAAGAGCGGCGATTGGCTTTGCGAACTGCACTGATGGGTCGGATTGAAGATATTATCGTCGTCCAGGACTTTACAACTAATTTAGCTCAACCCAAAACCAAAGAGTTCGTCCAAGCGATGACTCGATGGGGTGTGGAACCCGACGGTAAAGTGTTGGTAATTGTAGCTGAAGTTGAAGACAATACCTTGTTGTCAGTACGGAATATTGCCAATGTCAAAATGATTTCGGCTTCGGGACTCAACGTTTTCGATCTCCTGAATGCAGACCAGATCGTCGCTACTGCTGAAGCGATCGCTAAAATCCAGGAGGTTTATAATGACGATTAGAGTTGCTGACCGCGATTTACCAGATTTAATTCGGAATGTAATTGTGACTGAAAAAGCCACAATTATGATGGAACAAAACAAGTACGTTTTTGACGTAGTGCCCCAGGCAACTAAGCCACAGATCAAAGCCGCGATCGAGTCTTTGTTTGAAGTCAAAGTCAAACGCGTAGACACCCAAAACTTACCCCGCAAAACTCGCCGCGTCGGTAAATTCCTTGGTGCTAAACCCAAATACAAACGGGCAATTGTCACGATCGTCGAAGGTCAAGAGATCGTTCTCTTCCCTGAAGTTTAAGAAGTAGGTGGGAGTTCGGAGTTCGGAGTTGGAAGTTCGGA
>NZ_PVWO01000185.1 GCF_003003845.1 Chamaesiphon polymorphus CCALA 037
ATTCTGGATACCTGACTCGTCGTCTGGTCGATGTATCTCAAGATGTGATCGTCCGCGAACACGATTGCGGCACTACTCGCGGCTTAGTCGTCGAAGCAATGAAGGACGGAGATCGCGTTTTGATTCCGCTCAAGAATCGGATGAACGGACGGGTACTCGCCGCCGATGTTCTCCACCCCGAAACCAAAGCGGTTATCGGCACCCGCAACCAAGAATTGGATGAAGATCTGATTAAGGAAATTACTAAAGCTGGTGTGACATCGGTCTTCGCGCGCTCTGCACTGACTTGTGAAGCCGCACGATCGGTCTGTCAACTCTGCTATGGTTGGAGTTTGGCGCACGGACACCTGGTCGATTTGGGAGAAGCCGTCGGGATTATTGCCGCACAATCGATCGGCGAACCCGGTACCCAGCTCACGATGCGGACATTCCACACGGGAGGGGTATTTACGGGCGAAGTCGAGCAACAAATTCGCGCGCCGCACGATGGCGTCGTCAAATTCTCCAACCTCCGCGTGCGTGCCGTCCGGACTCGTCATGGGGAAGACCGCGAACAGGTAGAAGTCAACGGCGATCTGATCGTCGAACCCAAAGGTAAAGGTAAGAAGAAAGTCTTCAACCTCACCCCTGGTTCGTTACTACTCGTGCCCGATGGTGCCGAAGTTAAAACTGGCGATCTGCTAGCAGAAATCGCTTTGAGTAAAGGCGGACGCTCGACCGAGAAAGCAACTAAAGACGTCGCCTCCGACTTGGCTGGGGAAGTCTTATTTGCCGATATCGTACCGGAAGAAAAAACCGATCGTCAGGGTAACATGACGCGGAGTGCCCAACGGGGTGGCTTGATCTGGGTACTCTCGGGTGAAGTTTATAACTTGCCACCTGGTGCCGAACCGATGGTCAAAAATGACGATCGGATTGCCGAAGATGGCGTCTTGGCGGAAACCCGGCTGATTTCGGTCAGCGGTGGTGTCGTCCGACTGCGCGGCGAACGGGAGATCGATATTATCACCGCCTCTGTGTCGCTCGATCGAGCTAAAGTTGAAGTCGATACCACGTCTGGTCGCGAACAATACGCGATCGTTACCGATGACAATCAACGCTTCCAACTGCTGACTGCGCCTGGAACTAAAGTGCAAAACAGCACCGCCGTCGCCGAACTGGTAGACGATCGCTATCGCACGCGCACGGGCGGGATCGTTAAATTTGCCGGACTAGATGTCCAGAAAAAAGGTAAAGCCAAACAGGGCTACGAGGTCGTGCAAGGCGGAACAATCCTGTGGATCCCCGAAGAATCCCATGAGGTGAATAAAGACATCTCCCTGCTCAACGTCGAAGATGGTCAGTATGTCGAAGCAGGTACCGAAGTCATTCGCGATATCTTCTGCGGCATCAGCGGCATTATCGAAGTCGTCCAGAAAAATGACATTTTACGGGAAATTACAATCAAACCTGGCGACTTGCACCTGCTCGACGACCCCGAAGCCGGACAGTCCGTCAGCGGTACGATCTGCTATCCCGGCCAAAAACCCGTTCCCGAACTGGAAGAACTCACCGAACTGCGGTATCTAGAATACGTCGAAACCCCCGAAGGTTCGGCACTCTTGATCCGCCCCGTCGTAGAATATCAAGTTCCTGACGAACCCAATCTGCCCTCCCAAGCATCTGTCAACCAAGCTGGTGCTCAAGGCACGATCGAGTTACGTGCCGTTCAGCGCGTTCCTTACAAAGATGGCGAACGGGTGAAATCTGTCGATGGCGTCGAACTTCTGCGTACCCAACTGGTGTTGGAAATGGATTCGACTAGCACGCCTCAGCTTGCCGCCGATATCGAACTGATCGAAGAAGATAGTGGCGAACTCCGGCTCCAACTGGTGATTCTCGAATCTCTAACGATCCGGCGCGATACTGCTGGCGATAACTTGGGTGGTAGCACGTATACCGAAGCTCTGGTCACCGACGGACAACAAATCGCTCCTGGCGCAGTTGTCGCTCGGACTGAGATTCGTTGCAAACATCATGGTATCGTCCGAGGGATTCGCCAAGGTGCTGAATCCGTGAGACGGGTACTCGTCGTCCGCGATACCGATCGGACGATCGTCGAAACTAATGGTGCTACACCGACTGTCAAAGTTGGCAAGCTAGTAGTGGCTGAGAGCCAACTTGCCGAAGGCATCACCAGTTCTGAATCCGGTCAAGTTGTGGAAGTGACTGACTCCCAAGTCATCTTGCGGATGGCACGTCCCTATCGCGTCTCGCCAGGAGCGATCCTGCATATCGATAATGGCGATCTCGTCCAACGGGGCGATAACTTGGTACTACTGGTATTCGAGCGATCGAAAACTGGAGATATTATCCAAGGTCTACCTCGGATCGAGGAGCTGCTCGAAGCCCGCAAACCCAAGGAAGCCTGTATCCTCAACCGTCGCGATGGTAACGCATCTGTGGTCTACGGTGACGACAACGAACCGATCGAGATTAAAGTCATCGATGCCAGCGGTGCCGTCGAAGAATACTTCCTCGGCCCCGGTCAAAACTTACTCGTCTCCGACGGCCAAGAAGTCAAAGCCGGACATCTGCTCACTGACGGCCAATTGAATCCACACGAGATCCTCGAAGTCTACTTCAACCACTTCCGCGAAGACAATGGCGTCTTTGAAGCAGCATTACTCGCCCTGCAAAAAGCTCAAGCTTTCCTAGTGAACGAAGTTCAATCGGTGTATCAATCTCAAGGGATCGACATCGCCGACAAACACATCGAGACGATCGTGCGGCAGATGACTTCCAAAGTCCGGATCGACGATGGTGGCGATACTACCATGCTACCGGGAGAACTCCAAGAACTCCGCCAAGTCGAACAGGTCAATGAAGCCATGTCGATTACTGGTGCAGCTCCGGCTGAATATACGCCGATGCTGCTCGGTATTACCAAGGCATCCTTGAATACCGATAGCTTCATCTCGGCTGCGAGTTTCCAAGAGACTACTCGCGTCCTGACTGAAGCCGCGATCGAAGGTAAATCTGACTGGTTGCGCGGCTTGAAAGAGAACGTAATCATCGGTCGTCTGATCCCGGCGGGTACTGGCTTTAACGCCTACGAGGACTCTAACTTCTCCAGCCCGATTATGGACAACGATTATGGCTCTCCAGGCATGTATGGAGCCTACGATGGCACCATTGGCAGCGATGAGGATATGATTCTCGACGATCGCACCGCCCGCAGCTACGATCTCGACGATCCGATGCTCGGTGGTCTATCGATCGTCAAGCCTACTAGTCCAGAAGAGGAAGATGAATTCGCTGGACTCTACGGCGATACTGTCAAATCCAGTAGCTCCGACGATGACGATGATTTCGATTGGGCACCGCCAGGGGACGGTGATGACGATGACGATTTTGAATAATTGTCATTAGCAATCACACTATGTTGAAAGAGCATTATTCCTTAGAATAATGCTCTTTCTTTTATTTAAAACCGAATTACAGCGGTTTGAGATCTAATACCAAATCCGGTTAGTAAAACCCACCAACCTTGCCCTCACCCCCAACCCCTCTCCCAAGCTTGGGAGAGGGGAGCTAGAGCCGCAGGATCTGGCGGGGTGAGGGCAACAGGATTGTACTAGCAATAAAGAAGTCTGTATGAATCGGATTTGGTATAATATACCACACCAAAATCTAGGATGGTGCGTTGCCCTAGCGGGATAACACACCCTACCAACTGTGGTTCATTTGAACGGAATTTGCTGTAAGATTTACTCAGATCTTTCCCCAAAGCCAAAATCTCTGGCCAAGCATGGGAAAGGGTAAAGGAACATACTCATCATCTATCGTTTACCCCTTTACCCCTTACCCTTTTCCCTTTCCCCTCACATTACTACTTAGCGCACAATGCTTGCAGTTGTAGATGTCCCTGGTGGAAGACATGCCAGCCATCGCCCACTAGCACCGCTTCAATTCGATCGAGTTCGGCCAATTTTCGCACCGAAGCTAATGCTAACTCGCGATCGACTAACTTAGCATCTGGCAATAACATCAGCGAGCCAGCTTGATGCGCTCTGACTAGATCGCCAGCAATTAACGTAGTTTCTTGCAACAAAAGAGCTAACTCGCCAGGAGTTTTAGAACCATGTAATGCGATCGCTTCTAGCCCAGGGACGACCGTATCGCCATCAGCCAACCAGCGATCGACAGCAATGGGGAAGGTGTCGCGCTCGCCCTGCGGAGCCGCAATTTGGGCACCTGTTTGGGCGGCAATTTCTTGGCTGGCACGAATATGGTCGGAATTGGTAATGACAATCCAGCTAGCACCACCCAAAGACTGTAAATGTGCCAGATCGATCGCCGATAGGGGCAGTGGATCGATGAGCACATTCCCCTCGGCTCGAATCCAGGCAATACTATGAAAATCAATATTGCGTTCGGAATTAAACTCAGACCAACAGAACAGATCGGGACGGTGGAGGAATTTCATAACTAAGCCAAGCAGCTAACAAAAAAATAGGGGTGCGTTCGCTACACCCCTAGTGCTATTATTCCATTAATTTAGCCTAGCGTTAGAGCGGAACGATACTGGCGATCTTGCCACCTTGACGCTGAACTCTTTGCATGTGCGGAGTCAGCTCTTCATAGGTGACAATTACCGCTTTGTTAACGCGGCGGACTTTAGGATATCCGGGCTTGCTGATTGCGGCAACTTCGACCCGGAACAGGCGACCGGAACCAAATGCTGTCGATCCGCCGAACGCGCTAAAGGAAGCATCGCCTTTGAGTGCGGGTAAGAACCCAGCACCAGAAAGAGACGTTACCGCCGAAGAAGTATTGCGAGCCAAATCTTTGACCAATTTGGGAGCCTTGCCGCTCAACTGCACCCGATCGCTATTGGCAAAGCCGCGATACAGTTGGAGCAGACGCGGAAATCCGACCGATCGCTCGCACAGACCTGCATTGGCAAAGTCGCGGTAGTAGGGTACTCGATTTTCACCAAAGCTAGTTTGATACTCGGCTGAGTCGATGTAGGAGTCGATATCGGCTTCATATCCCTCATTTTGATACCGATTCATGTGCTCGGTAATTTCGGCCTGGTCGTAAGGTGCTCGCCCGAGGATATGCTTGAAATTAAGTTCGATCGTCCGGCTTTGGAAGCTGTTGTGAAAGAACTTCTGCTTGTACAGGTCTGATTTGGCAATTTGACGCACGAATTCCTGGACGGTAATTTGGCGATTGCGCAGCAAAGATTCTGCGATCGTCAGGCGTTCTGATTTCAGGAGATGAGGATTGCCCAATACCTGTTGATAAGTAGCCTGAATTACGGTTTCAATATCATCTTGAGTCGCATTAGAACGCAACTCTACTGGAGCGGCATCACCAAACGCCGACGTGCCGAGGCGAGATGCTGCTGTTGTTATAGCCACTGGCAATTCTCCTTTATTAAGTAATAAATAACAGATGAGAGAGGGCCAAGGGTGTGGTGTCATGAGATCGAATTCCCTTTACCCTTTACCCTTTACCCTTTCTCCCTTCTCCCGCCAAATTAAACCGCAGTAACACCGACGACCTTCCGGCCAGCGCGACTTAACTGTTTGAGCTTAGTCGTCAGTCGATCGTAAGGAACGAGTATTTCGGTCGTGCTGTAGCGGGCGATGGCTGAGTACTTGGCAGCAGAAGATTCTAGTACCGTCAGTCGATAAACATCGCCACGAGAGCCACCCATCGCACCAGAAATCGCTCCTGGCGAAGCACCCGCGATCGGGGTTGCCACATTCCGCGCGACTTCCCAAGTCAAGCGAGGTTGCGTTTGTCCTGGCGATCGATCGTTGTTGGCATAGCCGCCATAGAGATGAGCCAAACGACTAAAACCAATCGATCGGCTCGAACGATTGACGTGAAAATCTCGATAATAAGGAACGATACTATCCCCAAAGTTTGCTTGATATTCTACAGAGTTAAGATAAGAATCGATCTCTGCTTCGTACCCTTGAGTCAGGTACAGATCCAAATGATAGGAAATTTCGGATTGGTCGTAGGGCGCACGTCCTAGCAAGTGTTTGTAATTCAACTCGATAAAACGGACGTGAAAATTGGGATACAAAAACTTCTGACGGTAAAGTTCTGAATTGGCGATTGCCCGGACAAAATCTCGTACCGAAATATTACCCCGTACTAACAGCGATTCAGGCCCTGCCAATCGCTCGCACGCCATGAGATGTTCGTTGCCTAACACCTGCCGATAGGCTGCGGCAATTGCCGCTCGGACGTCATCTTGAGTCCAATGAGGTCGTAATTCAACGGGTTGTGTATCCTCAAAGGGGGTTATCCCCAGTCTTCCTGCCTCTTGTAAGCCAGCCATGTTTGTTACCTCCAGGCAACTAATTCAGTAAACAACTTTTTGATAAATTTTTAACTGTAATACGGATCTTAAAAGTTGCCAGGTAAAGATAAGCACAAACATGAAAGCCCTCAGTTCGCAGCTTGCACCAAATTGCCAATCTTCGGTAATTGAGTCTATGGGTCAAAATTTAGCTTTGCCCATTTCCCGATCGAGCTACCTGGTGCGAGCTACGAATTTAAAGATGTTTATCCATCCTGGCAAAAGCACTGATTACAGACCGTCGATCGTGTCATCGATGTTGGCACCATCTTTTACCATTGCTATCAAAGCATCAATTTGAGCATTGCTCACTAACTGACCGCTGGCATCGGCCTGAGAAACAACTTTAGTAAAGGCATCTAACATCGATTTTTCTCCTAATTTACTCGATTGACTAAACTTTTACTTTAAAACTGAATCGATCTGGTTAATGCTGACTGCCAAAACAGCCCGAACTGTTGCCACTAAATGAGTTCTAAACTTCATAAAGCTTTCTATACTTAGATCCGCCGCACAAAATTTTAGACTTCCCCACAGGAAATCTAGAAAATCAAAAAGTGACGTTGGCAATACCATCATGTCGGCCTTAAAAAACTCACTATTTAGCGTTAGCCTCTATAGCTTTTAGTTTTTTGCCGTCCTTACATCGCTAATTAGAGCAATTTATTTGTGCAAGATTGGTGCAATTACAAAAAATATGAGACTTAAACTAGATTAAGAAATATAATATAAGCTTTAAACCCTCTCATATCAGGCTGTTCGGTCTTTAGAGAATGTTAATTATTTGTGACATAAACTTTACAATAACTCAGTCGTTTTGACAAGATCGTTACCGATCCCCAAAAATACAGCTTTTCTTAAAACCTTGTAAACTATTGTCTTCAATAGCTTCTGGCGGACTATGCAGTCTTTTCATATCTGTATTTTCAGCCTCATCGATCGATAATTATAAAGTAAAAGTCTGTAAAGTTTTATTAGAGAGATGTAAATTCAAATCCGCTTATCTTCTACAATTTAATTGCTATTTTTCAATTTTTGTAAAGCTGAGGGTTTGTACAACGTGGCTATTCCTCTATTAGCTTATGCTCCTACTTGTCCGAATCAACGGGTAGATCCGTTGGGAGCACCAGATGACGAAGCGAACATTTATTCAACTGATGATATATTTTCGCCAACGGAAATGGGAAATCTGATTAATGCGGCTTATCGCCAGATTTTCTTCCATGCATTTAAGTGGGATCGCGAAATTGTGCTAGAATCTCAACTTCGCAACAGACAGATTACAGTCCGCGACTTCGTGCGGGGATTGCTAGTATCTAATACCTTTATCGATAGCTTTTACAACAAAAATAGTAACTATCGCTTTGTCGAACATTGCATTCAAAAGGTGTTAGGACGCAAGGTTTATAGTGAAGCTGAGAAGATTTCTTGGTCGGCGATCGTCATGACCAAAGGCGTCAAAGGTTTTATCGACGACCTGCTCAACAGTGATGAGTACATCGAAAACTTTGGCGAAAATACCCTGCCCTACCATCGCCGTCGCATTCTGCCCAGTCGTGCTACAGGCGAAATTCCGTTTAATATTACTTCGCCTCGTTACGATGCTTACTATCGCAACCAATTGGGCTTTCCCAAAGGAATTTGGCAAGAAGTCGTGCGCACCTTTGTCCCTTACGACCAAAAACTCAAGGCTGGCGATTCTCGATTGTTTGCCAATATGGCAAAAAGTATCAATCCCCGAGCGGGTGTTGCCAGTAGCATTTCTGCTTACAACATCGATATCGCCCAAAAAGTCCCTTATCGTCGTTAAAACCCGATCGCAGGCAGCTTCGATTCGTTCGCTGCCTGCAATTGCCCGATCGATCTCCGACGATCGCTATCGCCGCGATCGCCCACAGATCCAACAAGTCGGGCGATCGCTTTAACGTTCTTACCAACTCAAACTTTTTGCGATTCTAGCTGGTATAACGAATTGAGCGATAAAAATCCAAATCCCACTTTAGAAGCCAAATCCAGCAACGTGTAGCCCATTGTTTCTTGCCCTTGACTGAGGACACCTAAACCAGTCGCTGCCAAAATCCAAACGACAGGATACAAAGTCCACAGTACGACATGCGCGGTTAACAACTTCCGAAATACTTGCTTGGCGTGGGGGTAGTGTCGATCGGCTTGCTGGCGGTAGGGTTTTAGTAATAGATAGAGCGTAGCAACAAACGCACCACAACTTACCAAATACCAGATTTGATTCATCGGTTTGGGCGTAATTGCACCGACAAAACCAGTCGCAATCATATAGGCATTCGCGCCAATTAAGCTACAGGTAATAGGTAAATTAGTCCGCCCCAGAAATGCTAGATCGAGAATCAGTAAAGGTGTCGAGCAAAACCAGGTCACATATCTCACCCAGAATGTCGGTCGATCGTAAAGCGTTAGGCTTTAGGTTTTAGGCAAAAGGCAGAAGTCTTGTGGAATGCAGTTCCACCCATTACCCATTACCCATTACCCTTGTCTCGGCAGTCGATCGGTCATAACTAGCAACTTATGCGATCGATCCCTAACCCCTGTTAAAATTGTAGAAATTGTTAAAATTTTTACCGAAACTTAACTCTCAGGAGACATATAGTAACTATGAGCCAAAAATCCTTGGTGATTTCCCCGTCCATCCTTTCTGCGGATTTTGGCCGCTTGGGTGAAGAAATTCGGGCTGTGGATGCCGCTGGCGCGGACTGGATTCACGTTGATGTAATGGATGGACGGTTCGTACCAAATATTACTATCGGCCCCCTGATTGTCGAAGCCGTTCGTCCCCATACCAAAAAGCCCCTGGATGTCCACTTAATGATCGTGGAACCAGAAAAATATGTAGCTGATTTTGCTAAAGCTGGCGCAGATATTATCTCCGTCCATGCCGAGCACAATGCATCTCCTCACTTGCACCGTACCTTGGGACAAATCAAGGAATTGGGCAAACAAGCGGGTGTAGTACTCAATCCCGGTACGCCATTAGAATTAATCGAATACGTGCTCGAATTGTGCGATTTGATCCTAATTATGAGCGTCAACCCCGGTTTTGGCGGTCAAAGCTTTATTCCGAGTGCAGTTACCAAAGTTGCCAAGTTACGTCAACTGTGTAACGAGCGTGGCTTAGATCCTTGGATCGAAGTCGATGGCGGACTCAAGGCTAATAATAGCTGGCAAGTTATTGAAGCTGGTGCCAATGCGATCGTGGCTGGTTCGGCGGTATTTAATGCGCCTGACTATGCTGAAGCGATTAAAGGCATTCGCAATAGCAAACGTCCAGAATTAGTAACAGCATAAGAACGAGCCAAGATCGAAAGCGAAAAGGGGTAAAGGGAAGAGAGATCGACCTTTATCCCTGTTTGTTTTTTCTGGCTAGCCACAATCTCAACCCTTTAGAAACATAACGATCGCGATCGGGAGTTGCAGGTGAAATGTTATCCGAAATTGTTGAAATTGTCGAACGAATCCCAACGGTAAGCGAATATCAACTTTTGAGAGCATCTGTGGGTTGGCACAATCATTCAGTGACAATTGTCGAACCCTCTCTCCAAAATTCTTTATATAGCGTGTGTGCGATCGACAGCGATCGTGTAGTTGGATGTGGACGAGTAGTTGGAGATGGCTATCTCTATTTTTATCTTCAAGATGTCATAGTTTTACCAAACTATCAAGGTCGGGGGATCGGTTATAGAATCACTGAAAAAATCCATAACTACGTACTATCGATCGCCCAACCCGGTACATTTTTTGGTTTAATGGCCTGTCTCTTATACACATC
>NZ_PVWO01000731.1 GCF_003003845.1 Chamaesiphon polymorphus CCALA 037
ATGCTGCCAGTGGCAATCGGCTCGAACTAGATCGTCTCGAGCGAATGCTGGCGAGCGATCGGACTGTGATGATTATTTCCGTGGGCTAGTGAGCATCACGGTGGCTTTAGCCTGTCTGTCGAATAAATTACCCCTTGACAATTAACATAATCGCTTCGCGGACTAATAAATTCAGTCCGCTTAGGCGGACTTTGCATCATGAGGAGTGGTTTCAACCACTTTTACTCACTTTGAGGCTCTAGATTTCCCCGATTATAACTACGATCAAAAATGAAATTGGTGATAAGCCCCAGGTTAATCCAAAATCCAAAATCCCAATGATACCAAATCCGGTTTGAATAACCGTAGTTGTTCAGGATAATGGTTCTTTGGATACAGTAAAATCTCCCGCAAACAGTTTGAGAGATGGGAAAAACTAGGATTAATTATCTTTTTCTTACCACCATATTGTTCCGAGATGAATCCGATTGAGGGAGAATGGCATCAACTTAAAGCTCATGAAATTGTAGGGCAAATGTTCGACAACGATTATGATTTAGCTTGTGCGATCATGACTGGAATTCAAGCTCGTGCCGAGCAAAGCAACTACAAAGTTGAGCGTTTTATATTTAATTCCACCTAGCTACTTACCTTTTTATAATCTCTTTGCTATACTCATAGTTGAGTCCAATCATGATGGCACTGTTATTTATCGACCATCCCAATGACACTTTCCAAATCAAATGCCATCTTCTCGACTCTACTGGATCTTGACTTTTGAGATATCGGTTTTTTAATTCTTCTGAGCTATAGTGTTTCTCTAAGTATGCTTGTTTTGGCATTTTAACTCTCTAGCTATATACTCTCTGTATTATGAGCTGGTTTTGATAACCGGATTTGGTATGACATCTGCTTTTTCCCGTTTTCCCGATCGATTGCAATCAGCCATTACCTCCCGCTTAGGTTGGACATCATTGCGCCCAGTGCAAGAACTGGCGAGTCATGCGATCCTCGATGGTTATAATGCGATCGTCCTCGCGCCGACGGCTGGGGGTAAGACGGAGGCGAGTATGTTTCCGCTGTTGGCGCAGATGGTAGAGAAGGAACCGCAGGGAGTGGGAATTCTGTATATTGCGCCGATTAAGGCGTTGTTGAATAATCAAGCCGAGCGATTGGGAATGTATACAGAGATGCTCGGTTTGAGTCGGTTTTTGTGGCATGGGGATATTAAAGCTGGCGAGAAGAAAGCCTTCCGCAAACAGCCTGCGACGCTGTTGATGACGACTCCCGAATCGTTGGAAGTGATGCTGATGTCGGCGAGTGTGCCGCATACAGAGATGTTTGCAGATTTACGCGCGATCGTGATTGATGAGGTTCACGCGCTGGCTGGAAGCGATCGCGGGGCGCATCTGATGTCCGTTCTGGAGCGGGTAATTCGGGTAAGTGCTAATGATGTCCAAAGAGTCGGTTTGAGTGCCACGGTGGGCAATCCTGACACGATTCTGGACTGGTTGCAGGGCACGTCGAAACGTCCGCGCTGTAAGATCGATCCGCCGAAGGAGCAGAGTAAAAAAGAGATTCGGATCTTGATGCAAGATTCTAAGACGGATATTGCCAATCGATCGAGTATGTTGGCGCAGGGGAAAAAGAGTCTATTATTCTGTCAGAGTCGCGCGCTGGCTGAGGAAATCTCTGGAGCGATGCAAAATCGCGGCATCGATGTATTCATCCATCATAGTTCGGTGGCGTTAGAGGAGCGGACGCTGGCTGAGGAGCGGTTTGCCAATGGGCATAATAATTGCATCGTCTGTACTTCGACGTTGGAATTGGGCATCGATGTCGGCGATTTGGATGCAGTCTTACAGGCGAATGCACCCGATACGGTTTCGGCATTTTTACAACGCTTGGGGCGCACGGGTAGGCGCGGTGGGGGTGCGAATACGACGTTTTTAATCGACAATTCGGTGGCATTATTACAAGCGATCGCGATTATCGAATTAGCGCGGCGAAATTGGGTAGAATCGATCGTCGTATCCGATCGCAATTGGGCGGTATTAGTCCAACAATTACTCGCTCTGACGATGCAATTTGGTTCGATTTCACCAGGGGATGCTTGGGCACAATTATCGACGATTCCCGATTTTGCTGGGATTAAACGTGCGGAATTCGATCGATTAATCAAGCAC
>NZ_PVWO01000186.1 GCF_003003845.1 Chamaesiphon polymorphus CCALA 037
TTAGTAAATACGGTTGCTTATCTGCCAACTCAATATAAGCCGCATCATGGCGCACCTGAGACGTCCAACCTGCTTTTGACCACATTTGACTCCCAGCGGGTAAACCAGCCCCTAGAAAGCCATTTACCTGGTTCTCTTCGCCCGGATCGGGCATAGTTCCAGCCAGATTGAGATCGCGCTGGAGGAGTTGCATCATTTGACTCGATCGATCGCCGCTGACAGCAGCACCGCCGACAATACTGTGCATCAATCTGGCGATCGCATCGGTAGTGACCATATTCCGATTTTCCCGCATTTCGCCGACAAATGCCCGCTCGCGTCCGTAGGGGCCATCGCTCCACGTTTTTTGATTGACATTAATTGGGTCTAATTCTGGCCAGCCTAAAGATTGAAAATAACGGTTGATTAAGTTGCGCTGTGATTTCCAGCTCTCAAATGGCCCCGCAGATAATTCTGGCCCACTGGTGGTACCCGTGAGCGTATCGACGACCAGACTAGTGGCATCGTTGCTAGAGTCGATTATCATATCTCGTACCGCTCGATCGAGTTCGCTAGAAGCTGCTAACATGCCTTGCTCTAGCCACTCATGCACCGCGAGTAAATAAAATAATTTGGCGATACTAGCCGGATAAATCCGCTCGCCACCGCGATGGTTAAATCCCCTAACTGGATATCGCCACAATTCGTCAGCGGTAATTGCGCCGCCAGTGTTGACGGGAATCGGTCGATCGTATACCAGCCAGGTGAGGGCGATCTGTTCTGGTTTTAAGTCGGGAAATTCTTGCCAAATATCTGCCAGAGCTTGTTCTGCAAGTGTCGTGAGTTGGGGGTTGGATTGGTAAAACGGCATTAAATTAATTGATAATTGATAATTGATAATTGATAATTGCGGATTGATTTTCGGACAAGTTTCCCGTCCATGAAAATCAACCAAGCAGCGGATGCGCGCTCGTCGGGTTTCCCGACAGTTTAGCGAGACAAGACAAGACAGCGCACCAAGCAGATAACTAGGTTGTTAAGGTGGGGTAACAATAGCTAGCAGCAACTGAAATAACTTGTCGATATACAGCACGAGACTGAAGATGGGGATTTAGTCGATCGAGAAATGTTGAAATCCTGAAAGTCGATCCAGATAAATTGGGGGATTGTTGGTGAGATCGTCGATTAAGATAATATCTGACGATCGGACTATCTTACCGATAATTGCCGCACCGCCACCGATTTTTTCGACCAATTCTAGACCGATCTCTGTGGGCATACACAATACCAGTTCAAAGTCTTCACCACCATACAAGGCCGATTCTAAAGCTGTATCTGGAAAAATTCGAGCTAAAGATGGCGAGATCGGTAGACTCGATCGATTCAACACAGCACCGACACCACTAGCCTGACAGATTTGAACGATCGCATCTGCCAGTCCATCGCTACTATCCATCCCACCAATCGCAAATTTTTGACTCGCACTCGTGCTAAGTCGATCGAGAATCGGTAACACATCCAGCCGAGGTAGCGGTCTTTGATGGGCGTCAATTAATGCTTGCCGATCTGCCGTCAGCTCTACTGGCACATTGGCATCGAGTAGTAATTTCAAACCCCCATGAGAGTCGCCATGATAGCCAGTCACCACGATCGCATCGTCAACTCTAGCATTAGCACGAGCGATAACTCGATCGGCACGAACCGCGCCCAAAGCGGTAATTGCTACAGTAGCTACACTCGATCTCGTCAAATCTCCCCCGATAATTCCCGTGCCATACCGCTCCAAACATACCTGCATTCCCCGATACAATCCCTCCAGCCAGATGACAGGCAATGTCGGGGGCAAACTTAACCCCACGGTAATTCCCAAGGGTGTCGCGCCCATTGCCGCCAGATCTGATAAATTAGCCGCCACCGCTCGCCAGCCGACATCAAACGCCTTCGTCGTCCGATCGCTAAAATGCACGCCATCAACCAGCACATCAGTAGTCACGACTAACTCGCAACCTGGCGGAGGATGCACGATCGCACCATCGTCGCCGATCGTGTTTGGCAGACAATAGGGTTGAATTATTTTTAATAGTCCCTGTTCGCCTACATCCCTAATTAACATCGGTTCGATCGATTTATCATCGTGTACTTAATTATGGGCGATCGATCTGCGTGCACACCCGATAATCTGGTGTCGGAGAACAGATCTGTTTGCGCTCTGCTTTGTAAATAATATTGGTTATTATTGCTAAAAAAGCTAGCAACATAACAATCTTAACTGTTTGTTCTGCCAGTCTTTCTGCAAGCGGAGTTGGAATTAATTCTTTTTCAAGTAGTTTGCAAGGAATCCAGACCCAACCTTTTGAAAAGAAACCAGTCTTCCGTTTAAACTGGTAGCCATTTTTCTCGTAGAAAGCGACTGATTCCATTGAAGACATAACTCCTAACTTTCCAATCCGCTGTTCGATCGCCAGCAGCTCTAGCTTTTTTAATAGCTGTTTACCAACACCTCTATTCATGTAATCTGGATGAACGAACAATCCAGATATCTTGGGCTTACAATTCAATATAGAAATAAACCCGATCGGTTTACCGCGATCGTCTTCCGCTATTAAGTTAGTCTCTATTGGAAAAACAATCGACCTCGACTTGGCTTGTCCAGCAATTAAGGAATCGATTTGTCGGCGATCGTATTTCCTAAAATAGTCGGGTAAGTTCGATAAAGATAGGGTCTGAAGCGCGATAATCGTTTCTAGATCTTCGGCTGTGGCTGTGCGAATACTAATCTCCATTCCTGTCGATCGGCGGTTACCTTTTTTCTTTGGCAGTGATAACTCTCAAGGCTGTCACTTCAACAGCAAATTCAAGTTATAAGATGAGCTTACCCACTTGAGCCGTTCCACCATACAGGGATAGAGTTGTTGGGAAAGTAAATCGATTTGTAATGTCGATCGACTTCACACCCACAGACAACACACGCTCGCGATCCCCGGTTTACACATCCAGACACCTGCGATCCCCGCGATCTCGACCGAAGGCCGGACAAATAGCGGAAAAATTTAAGAAATGCTCTTGTGTCCCCGCGCTCTGGTAGACTGATAAACGACTGAAATCCCTATAAATAAAGCCCTTTAGGAGAGCGAATAGCAGTGGAAAATAGCTTAGGTTTAGAAATTATAGAAGTAGTAGAACAAGCCGCGATCGCGTCAGCGCGCTTAATGGGTAAGGGCGACAAAAATGAAGCCGACCGTGTTGCAGTCGAAGCAATGCGCGAACGGATGAACAAAATCTACATGCGCGGACGCATCGTAATTGGCGAAGGCGAGCGCGACGATGCTCCCATGCTCTACATCGGTGAAGAAGTGGGGATTTGTTCTCAGCCTAACGCTGCTGAGTTATGCTCGATCGACGAACTGCTCGAAATCGACATTGCTGTCGATCCTTGTGAAGGTACCAACCTGTGTGCTTACGGACAGCCTGGTTCGATGGCCGTACTCGCGATCTCCGAAAAAGGTGGTTTGTTTGCAGCTCCTGACTTCTACATGAAGAAACTCGCTGCACCCCCAGCAGCTAAAGGTAAAGTAGATATCAACAAATCTGCTACTGAAAACCTGAAAATCTTATCGCAATGTCTCGATCGCTCGATCGAAGAATTAGTTGTCGTCGTTATGAAACGCGAACGTCACAACGAATTGATTGCTGAAATTCGGGCTGCTGGCGCGCGCGTTGCCCTAATTAGCGATGGTGACGTCGGTGCGGCAATCAACTGTGGCTTTGCCGGAACTGGCATTCACGCTTTGATGGGTATCGGTGCGGCTCCTGAAGGAGTAATCTCCGCAGCGGCTCTCCGGTGTATGGACGCTCACTTCCAAGGACAGTTGATCTACGATCCCGCGATCGTCAAAACTGGTTTGATCGGCGAAAGCAAAGAAGCGAATATCGCTCGGCTTCTAGAAATGGGCATCACCGATCCCGATAAAGTCTACACTGCTGAAGAACTCGCTTGTGGCGAAAACGTGTTGTTTGCTGGTACTGGGATTACCTCCGGTAACATCATGGATGGCGTTCGCTTCTTCAAAGGTGGCGCGCGGACTCATACGCTGGTTATTTCCAGTCAGTCCAAAACCGCACGCTTTGTCGATACCATTCACATGAATGGTAAAGGCGGCACGATCGCTCTGAAATAGGGATTAGCTGTTAGGGATTAGGGGTTAGGGATTAGGCGTTAGGCGTTAGAGAATAGATAGAATAGATAAAGGGGGCAGCGTAGATCTTACCCACCCCGCCCTACGGGCACCCCTCCTTGGAGGGGACTTTATTCTCTATCGCCTAAAGCCTAATCCTCTATCCCCTAGTGAAGAACCATAACAAAACATTTACAACGCTTCGCGATTGCAGCAAGATAGACAGCAATTATTTATAATAACCAAGCCGGAACGTGAAGCCTGAGCTAGCATCTATAATGCGCTACCAGTATTCAAATATCCGTCACTTTAATAACAAAACTTTTAGAATACTCATCTTTTTGGACGTAGAGCGAATATGAATATTGCTGTCATCGGTTTGAGTCACAAAACCGCACCTGTAGACATCCGCGAAAAACTCAGCGTCCCCGATACGCAGATGGAGGCGGCGATTCAAACCCTCTGCAATTATCCCCATATCAAAGAAGCGACGATCCTCAGCACTTGCAATCGCCTAGAAATTTATATCGTCACGCCTACAGCCGATCGTGGCGTCCAGGATGCGATTCAATTTCTATCAGAATTTAGCAAGATCCCGCTCAAAGATCTCCGACAGCACTTATTCATGCTGCTGCACAAAGACGCAGTAATGCACCTGATGCGCGTAGCTGGAGGGTTGGATAGTTTGGTATTGGGCGAAGGTCAAATTTTGGCACAAGTCAAACATACCCACAAAATCGGCCAACAATATCAAGGGATGGGATCGATTCTCAATCGGTTGTTTAGGCAAGCCATGACTGCTGGCAAACGCGTTCGTACCGAAACTAGTATCGGGACTGGGGCGGTATCGATCAGTTCGGCTGCGGTAGAATTGGCGCATATGAAAGTGGGCAATTTTGCCAATCATCGGATCGCGATTTTGGGTGCGGGTAAGATGTCGAGACTGTTGGTACAACACCTCATTTCCAAGGGTGCGACAGATATTACCATCCTCAATCGATCGACAAAACGTGCCGAAGAACTCAAAGTGATGTTTACCGCGATCGATCTCCAACTCCAACCGATCGGCGATATGATGAGTGCGATCTCCACTTCGACGATCGTCTTTACCAGTACGTCAGCTACAGAGCCATTACTAAATGCGGCTAAATTGGAAGCCGTCCTCGATCCGCATCACTCCTTGATGATTTTTGATATCTCCGTACCGCGCAACGTTCACAGCGATGTCAACGACTTAGTCAATATCCAATCCTTCAACGTAGACGATCTCAAAGCCGTCGTCGCTCAAAACCAAGAACGCCGCCAGCAAATGGCACAAGAAGCCGAAGGCATCCTCGAAGAAGAAGTCGAAAACTTTAATAGCTGGTGGCAATTGCTAGAAACCGTACCCACGATCAATTGCTTGCGCGATAAAATGGAAACTATCCGAATGCAAGAGCTAGAAAAAGCTCTATCGAGATTGGGTGCCGAATTTGGCGAACGCCATCAAGAAGCGATCGAAGCTCTTACCAAAGGCATCGTCAACAAGATTCTTCAAGATCCGATGGTGCAACTCCGCGCTCAAGAAGATGCCGAAACCCGTCGCAAAGCCATGCGCACGCTGCAAGTTCTATTCAATCTCGATAGCGAACAACTTGGCGCGAATAACAATGCTTAGTTAGGGAACAGAAGGGGAGACAGGGAGACGGGGGACGAGGGGACAGGGAGACTAGGCAAAGTTGAATTGCACTATCCACTATTCACCCATCCATTCATCTACCCATCCACCCCTATGGATATTTCCGAAACGATCGATCGCTCAGTTGGTACAGCTTTTAACCAGTGGTTGGTAGCTCATCCATATCTAGCCTGGATCGTCGCTCATCCACTAGCTAGTGCGGGATTATTATTGCTGACAATCTTCTCTCTATGGGGGCTATTTAAGGCGATCGGGAGGGGAATCGAGCAAACATGGGTGTTTTTACTTACGACACCATTCAAGCTGCTCCAGCCGATTTTTGGGCTGTTGTGGAGATCGATCCGGCGAGTATTTGGGCACACTAATGCTAGTGTCGATCGAGTAGAATCTCAACTAGTGTCCGATTCACCAGCCGAGCGGATTGCGACCATTGTCGATCGATTGCAGAGCCTCACTCAAGAACAGGAACTGCTATTGCAAGAACTAGCTACACTGACCGCTTCGACAGCAGTCACACCTAACATGACGATAATATCTGATACTCAGTACAAGGATATGTACGCCAAGTTACCGAAATCGACCTAATCGCACTATTTATTAACAAAAACTATCTATACCGATATGTAATAATTAATAACTATATCGTTTGTGTAGCGTCTGCCACAGCAGGTTGGATGTCTTTAACTTTGCTTTTTTCAAACCTTTTTACCAGAACTTTAAAATTGCACGATTGTAATTCAGTGGAAAGATTAATTAACGTACACATCGAAAAGCTACCAGAAGGCTACTATCTAGCCACGTCTGAAGCTTTACCTGGATTGATCGCTCAAGCTGAGAGTTTGACAGAAACCCTCGAAATCGCGCAAGATGTTGCTAAACAAATTTTGGCAGCAATGGCAGAACGGAACCAGATAATTGAGTCTTTTCCCGCGATCGCCGATGAATTTGACTGTCCGCTCGTATTGACGAAATAGACGCGATGGGTAGGTTATCGGGATTCAGATATCGAGAAGTAGCCAAGGTATTGCGAGTCTACGGATTCGCACTAGATCGTCAAGCTTGTGGCTCTCACGAAATCTGGTTCAATCACGATAGTGGTAAATATACCACCGTCCCCAATCACAATGGCGACATGCCCGAAGGTACTCTGCGTCAAATCCTCAAACAAACGGGGATTGAGGCGGATGATTTTTTGTATCATTCGCATTAGGAGATAGGGAACAGGGAATAGTAAAGCTGGTTCGATCGAATCGAGACAATGAGCGTAGACTAGAATTTAAACAAAGAGTGTCGGCTCTTCATTACTTAGTATGCTGATTTCCGCCCAGATTGATAGCTAACAAGGGATTGAGCCTAAAATCTATTATTGTTAGATTTTTCAGCCATTTTTGGCTTAGCAGTAAGGATTTCGGGTCAAAAAGCTGAGATTAGCATACCAGGTGATGAAGAGCCTACAATTATAGCAGGAATTTAGGGTAGGGGTAATTCATGAATTACCCCTACCCTAAATACCCTGTTCGAGATCCTACTAATTATTTGCTACTTAACAGCCGATTTGAGTTTCTTTCTCATCCGCAGTGCCGCCGTACCGCCGACTAATGTACCGATAACAGTAAAAGGTTCGGGAACGGCTGTAGTTGCAGCAGCATTAACAGTTCCAAATCTGAAGTTATCTAACCGTGTTGTGCCGCCACCAAAGCTATTGCTGTCGCCAAGACCCCTGAATGAGATCGAAGAAATAGGGGTATCAGAGGTGAAACCAGCAAAATTGAGACTGGAACCATTAACAGGAGAATTTATATTAAATGTCTCGCCAGTTGAGAGTCTAATTAGAAAAGGGACGGAAGCTGTTTCAAGGCTTGCAAACTCGCCGCTAACAGCGGTTATTCCAGAGGGGAGAGTTGCAGTGATGAGACATCCGCTACAGCTCCGAATAGTCGTGCCAGAACCGAAATCTCCAGGAAAACTCCCTTGCGCGACTATACCAAAAGGAAATCCATCACCTCCAGCCGTCACGCCTATAAAATTAACTCCATTAATAGTTAATCCACTGTCATAGAATGTAGAACCTGTACCTCCAGCTAATCCTTCAAAGTCGATATTTTGCGTAGTTGTCGCGGCGTTAAAACTTGCCAAGTCATTAAACTGAACTGTTGCTGCTTGGACTGAATTTGCCACACCTACCAGAGATAAAGCCGTTAGTGTAGTCAGATGCGATGCGATGCGATGCGATGGATGTTTTCACAGAATTATGTTGGTTGAGGTTTCAGAAATGTACTGTTGAGGAGAAAGTAGTCTTTGTTTCACCTTGTAGATAGAGTACCCCGAATTTTGGTACTACGGCCAAACTATCGAATAAATTTATTCGTGGAGATTGTGTTAGCTAGATCGAGTCATAGCAAGCAGCCTACTGATTCCCGATCTTTTGAGACTCGATGCAGATCCTCACAGCGAAGTTTGTCGCAGCAATGTTGTGGTAGATGCCATCGGCTCGACTTATGTTACGATCTTTACGTTGTATTTTGTAAATGTACTATCTCAATTTACTTTTACAATACAAAGATTGGCCTCAGCCAGATGACTCAACACTAGTATTGTTTGTAACTGGTAATTTGATACTCATACCGTTCCATTGCCAAGTGCCGCTCGCCTGAGTAGTAAGCAAGATCGCTACTTCGATCGGTCATGACAGAAGTGAATATGGTACATTCTTTCTGAGCACTCCTAAATTTCCCTTAAAATAGAAGTATTCCCAGTCGCGATCGAATCTCGCGATCGACAAGTATGACACAAGCGCAAAATCCAGATGATAGAGATCGTCAAGTAGATCGAGAGTTCAGAGCTTTAAACCGCCGAGTAGACCGACTAGAATATACTCAGGTATCACCCCAAGAGTTCCGACAAGCCTTCGAGCGAGTTTATGATGAGATCGACGATTTTAAAGACGAAGTAAGAGAAATGCGCTCGGAACTAAACGGTAAGATCGATATCATCATGCCCCATATTACTGGACAGGGGAACTCTTGATCGAGTCTATAGATGAGACATCGCTCGCACTCTCGATCGAAAAATCGCTAAAATTGTTTTCAGCAAATCGATCGTGAGTATTTTTGAACCATCTACTGTATACTCTTTGACATAGTAGTTTGAGTATTGCTCTCTCCCAACACCCAACTTTCAACTCTTATGCTTGCTGGCTCGAACCAATTTGAAACCCTAGAACATGCACTAAAACATTACTTTGGGTACGATGAATTTCGATCGGGACAGCGGGAAATTATTACAACGGCTTTAGCCAATCGCGACTTATTGGTCGTAATGCCGACAGGTGGCGGTAAGTCGTTATGTTTTCAGTTACCAGCATTGCTCAAAAATGGTGTGACGATCGTGGTATCGCCGTTGATTGCGCTGATGCAAGATCAAGTGCAATTGCTGGCAAATAATGGCATTCCGGCGACTTTTTTAAATAGTAGTATTACTACCGAAGAAAGACGCGAGCGAGCGGCGGCGATTTATAATGGTGAAATCAAGCTTTTATATCTAGCTCCCGAACGATTGAATCAGGAGTTTATTAGCAACTTTTTGATAGATTTGCATCAAGAAGTGGGGATTGCTGGCTTTGCGATCGATGAGGCGCATTGTGTCTCGGAATGGGGTCACGATTTTCGGCCAGATTATCGAAAATTAGCACAATTACGGCACTATTTTCCGAAGGTGCCCTGGTTGGGATTGACCGCGACAGCTACCGATCGGGTACGCTCGGATATTATCAATCAGCTCGAACTGCGCGAGCCGCACGTTCATATTGCCAGCTTCAATCGTCCGAATTTATATTATGAAGTTAGGCGCAAAACAACTGCACCTTATAAAGAATTACTCGCCCAAGTCAAGCAGTCAGAAGGAGCGGGAATTATTTACTGTTTGAGTCGGAAGAAAGTAGACGAATTGACGACTAAACTCAAGCAGGATGGGATTAAAGTTGTACCCTATCATGCGGGTTTAGATGGCGAGACTCGGACTAAAAATCAGAATAGTTTTATTCGCGATGATGTTAAGGTGATAGTTGCGACGGTTGCCTTTGGCATGGGAATTAATAAACCCGACGTGCGGTTTGTGATTCACTACGATCTGCCGCGCAATATCGAGGGTTATTATCAAGAATCGGGACGCGCGGGACGGGATGGCGAACCCGCTCATTGTACGTTGTATTTTGGGATGGGTGATATTAAGACGATCGAGTATTTAATTGCCCAAAAGATCGATCCCGAAACGGGGATGGCTCTCGAAGACGAACAGCGGATTGCGACGCAACAATTACGGCGGGTGATTAATTATGCCGAAGCGACTGAATGTCGGCGGATTATTCAGTTGGGCTACTTT
>NZ_PVWO01000003.1 GCF_003003845.1 Chamaesiphon polymorphus CCALA 037
AGATTGGCGGGAAGTGGTCGATATTTATCCGCTCTCGCCAATGCAGCAGGGGATGCTGTTCCACAGTCTTTATGCTCCCGATTCGGGGGTCTATCTGGAGGTGTTCCACTGTACGTTGCAGGGTCATCTCGATCTCCCCACTTTTTGTCAAGCTTGGCAACAGGTTATCGATGGTCACGAAATTTTCCGGACGGCGTTCCGGTGGGGCGATTTGGAAGTGCCATTGCAGATCGTGCGCCAGCAGGTGGAATTGCCATTTACTTACCACGATTGGCAGGATACCGACGCGCCGCAGTTAGCTGATTTCTTGGCTCGATTGCAGCAAACTGGTTTGGATTTGGCAACAGCACCGCTGATGCAGCTCCATTTAATTCAACTGACTCCGACTCAATATCACTTTGTCTGGATTCACCATCACATTCTGCTAGATGGTTGGTCGCTTTCGACAGTATTGCAGCAGGTTTTTGCCAACTACGAACGATCGATCGAGGGTTTACCCGCACTGGTGACACCTACGCCAGCTTATCAAACCTATATTGCTTGGCTCCAGCAACAAGATCTCAGTCAGGCGGCTGGGTTCTGGCAGCAAGAGTTGCAGGGCTTTACGACCCCAACGCCGCTGCCCAGTACCAAAACAGACAATGTTGGCTCTAGTGAGGTCGAACTGCTCTTGTCGCCCGATCTGACCCAGCAACTAGAAAGCTTTGCCCGTAGCAATCACCTCACCGCTAGCAATCTGGTTCAAGGGGCTTGGGGAATGCTGCTGTCGCGTTACAGTGGCGATCGAGAAGTCCTGTTTGGGGTGACTTTCTCGGGTCGTCCGCCGACCCTGGCTGGTGTGGAATCGATGGTGGGCTTATTTATCAATACACTGCCGATGCGGATGGATGTCGCTGGTGAGTTGGAAATTGTCCCCTGGTTACAGACATTGCAAGCCAAACAACTCGCCGCTAGTCAGTACACCTATAGTCCGCTGGTGGATATTCAGCGATGGAGCGACCTGCCATCGGGGGTACAACTCTTTAATAGCCTGGTTGTGTTTGAAAACTATCCAGTTTCCAGTGCCCTGCAACAACCCGTCAGTAGCTTAGAAATTACTGATGTGCGCGGTAGCGAGCAAACAAATTATCCGTTGACGCTGATTGCGATTCCGGGGTCACAACTATCGCTCAAAATTAACTACGATCGCAGTCTGTTCGAGCATGAGACGGTACTGCGAATGCTAGGACATTTGGAAGTGTTGCTGGCAGGCGCGATCGATCCCACGGCGACGACAATAGGGGAGCTGCCGCTGTTAACATCGGTTGAAATGCAGCAGTTGCTAACGGAGTGGAATCAACCTTCAGTTCCTTATCCCCAACAGTGTTTTCATGAGATCTTTAGCAACCACGCGGCTCGAACGCCTGATGCGATCGCCGTTGTGGCTGACGAGCGACAACTGACCTACGCTGAATTGGATGCCCGCGCTAATCGACTGGCACATTATCTCCAATCCCTGGGAGTAGGGCCAGAAATAATCGTCGGTCTGTGCGTGGAGCGATCGATCGCTGCCATTGTTGGTATTCTGGGGATTCTCAAAGCAGGTGGAGCCTATGTCCCGCTAGATCCCGCTTATCCCAAAGCGCGCCTCGACTACATTGCAACTGATGCCCAAATCGCTATGTTGCTGTCGCAGACAGATTTACAGGCGCAAATCCCCACCGTGGATACTGTAGTTTGGCTCGATCGCGATTGGCCGACGATCGAGCAGTCTTCGAGCGTTGCACCCACACTCGATCGATCTGATGACCTAGATCGATTGGCTTATGTCATCTACACTTCCGGTTCTACGGGTCAACCCAAAGGGGTAATGGTTACCCATCGCGGCTTAGGAAATTTGGTCGCGGTGCAACAGGAACTGCTCCAAGTTACGCCCCAAAGTAAAGTCGTCCAATTTGCTTCTCTCAGCTTTGATGCTTCGGTTTGGGAAATTTGTATGGCGTTGGGGAACGGAGCGACCCTCTACCTGGGCAGTCGGGATACCCTGCTACCAGGAGCCGATTTACAGCAGTTTTTACAGACTCACAGCATTACCCACGCCCTCTTACCACCATCAGCATTGGCGGTGATGCCCCAGAATGACTTCCCGCACTTGCAGCACTTGGTAGTCGGCGGGGAAGCTTGTCCGGCTCCGCTAATCGATCGCTGGGCACCAGGACGGCATTTTTACAATGCTTATGGGCCGACAGAAGCTACAGTTGTGGGCACGATCGCAATTTGTCAGCCGCAGATGGGGCAACCCCCGATCGGCAGACCTTTAACGAATACTACAGCTTATATTCTCGATGGCCAGCAACGATTGATGCCAGCCGGGATTGGGGGCGAGATTTATTTAGGTGGTGTCAATTTGGCGCGAGGGTATCTCAATCGATCGGAATTAACCGCCGAGAAGTTTATCGACCATCCCTGGATTCCTGGAGCGCGACTCTATCGCACGGGAGATTGGGGACGTTACCGCACTGACGGTCAAATCGAATATCTGGGACGGATCGACCACCAGGTGAAGATTCGCGGCTTCCGGATCGAGCTGGGCGAAATTGAGGCTGTGCTAGTTCAACATCCAGACATCTTGCAAGTTGTGGCGATCGCTCGCACTTTAGAATCGGGACGACAGCAGTTGGTGGCTTATCTGGTCGGTCAACCAGCAGCCCAGTCACACCCGCCTAGTATTGGCGACCTGCGGGCGTTTATGTCCAGCCGATTGCCGGATTATATGGTGCCTGCCGCCTTCGTGTTTATCCCAGAGTTGCCGATTACACCCAATGGCAAGGTCGATAAAGCGGCACTCCCCGACCCAGACCTCAGTGAAGCCTTGAGTGCCGACTATGTGGCACCCCAGAGCGAGATTGAAGATCGATTGGCACAGATTTGGGCAGAGGTGCTCGGACTGCCGCAAGTTGGCATCCGCGATAACTTCTTTGAGTTGGGTGGTGACTCGATCTTGAGCCTGCAAATTGTCGCCCGCGCGCACCAACTAGGCTGGCAGTTGACCCCCAAACAACTCTTTACCCACCAGTCGATCGCCGAATTAGCTACTGTAGTCGGATTTGGCACGGGCATTCAGGCCGCTCAAACACCAGTGGTGGGCGAAGTGCCGCTGACCCCCATTCAACATTGGTTCTTTGCCCAAGACTTGCCCCGACCGCACCATTTCAATCAATCGGTATTACTAGCAGTGCCGAGTGATATAGAGCCAGTGGTGTTAGAGCAAGCTCTCCAGCACTTAGTTTTCCATCACGATGCGCTGCGGTTGCAATTCATTCCGAATGCGGGGAGTTGGCAACAATACAATGCTCCACCTGATGCACAGGTACAGCTCCAGATTGAAGATTTATCGGCCTTACCCGCCGGAGATCGACTACAGGCGATCGCCGATCGCGGTACCTTACTCCAAGCGAGTTTGGACTTGGGCGCGGGCTTATTACTAGCTGCCAGCTTATTCAAAATGGGCGAGGGTAGCGATCGCTTGCTAATTGTCATCCATCACCTAGCCGTCGATGGGGTGTCGTGGCGGATCTTAATGTCCGATCTCCAAACTGCCTACCAGCAAGGTCTGGCAGGGCAGACGCTCCAACTGCCACCCAAAACTACTTCGTTCCAATACTGGGCACAGCAACTCTCTAACTACAGTCACACCGCCGACTTGCAAGCGGCGCGGGACTACTGGCAAAGCTTGCCAGTGGTACCCTCGCTACCGATCGATGGCACGCTCCAATCGACAACGCATACCGTCGAGCAAGCCGAAGCGATCGCCGTTAGTTTAGATGCCGCCACCACACAGGTGCTGTTGCAAACCGTGCCCACTGCCTATCAGACCAAAATTCACGAAGTTTTACTGACTGCTGTGGTGCTGGCATTTCAACAGTGGACGGGTCGATCGTCGCTGTACCTCGATTTGGAAGGGCACGGTCGCGAAGAATTGTTTGCAGATGTCGATTTAAGCCGCACCGTAGGTTGGTTTACCACGATGTTCCCCGTGCAGTTGGTACTACCTGCGCTCGATCTGGGTACTGCGCTGATCGCAGTCAAAGAGCAAGTCCGGCAGGTGCCGGATGGGGGGATGAGTTATGGGTTACTCCGCTACCTCAACCCCAGTATGGGTGGGTTGGGTGACGTACCCGCAGCGCAGGTGAGTTTTAACTATCTCGGTCAATTTAGCCAAGAAACATCGGCAGATGAAGGATGGCAATTGACGGCAGATAGTGGTGGTGACGAACAATCGCTCCAGGCCGCACGGAGTCATTTAGTGGAAGTAAATGCGGTGATTTTGGCGGGAGAACTCCAAGTCAATTGGACTTATAGCCCCCAAGTTCATCTACCCGCCACTATTGACAAGCTAGCTGCTGATTTCTTAGCCGCGCTTCGATCGCTGATTAGCCACTGTCAAGCTCCTGACGCAGGTGCTTATAGTCCGACCGATTTTCCAGAAGCCGATCTGGATGGAGACGAATTAGCAGCCATCCTCGATGACTTTTCGACGCTGTAAAGCTTTATTGCTGGATTAAACATCACCTTTTTTCGTTCGTTACCCAATTCAAAAAAAGTTATGAATACCGTCGATCGAGCCAACCCCACCAACCCGAACAAAAACGTTGCTGCTATCTATCCACTGACACCGATGCAGCAGGGGATGTTATTTCATACCCTCTATACAGCGGGATCGACTTTGTATTTCGAGCAGCTCTGCTGTACGTTACAGGGTGAATTGGATGAAGCAAAATTTGCCGCAGCTTGGCAACAGGTAGCCGATCGACATGCCGTATTACGCACTGCTTTTCTGTGGGAAAAGATCGATAAACCGCTTCAGGTGGTGGGTAAGGTCGTTAATTTACCTTGGACTTATCACGATTGGCGATCGGACAGTACGGACGCGCAACAAGCACAACTAGAGGCGTTTTTAACAGCCGATCGCCTTCAGGGCTTTAAGTTAAATCAAGCTCCGTTGATGCGATTTACGTCGATCCGCGTAGCTGACGATCGCTATAAATTTGTCTGGAGTTACCATCATCTGTTAATTGATGGTTGGTCTTTACCCACGTTGATTCAAGAGGTGTTTGCTTACTATGAAGCCGCGATCCAAGGTGAAACCCTGACCTTGGACTTGCCCCGCCCCTATCGAGACTACGTAGTGTGGCGCGAAAAACAAGATGTAGAAAGTGCCAATCGATTTTGGCAGCAATATCTACAGGGGATCGATACGCCTACCCCCGTGCCAATTCGCCTCAAGACTAGCGCACAGCAGCCAATTTATCAAACAATCGATCGACAGCTCTCTGAGTCTACAACCGCCCAAATCCAAGAATTTGCTCGCCGCCACCAACTCACGCTTAATACCGTCTTCCAAGGCGTGTGGGGCTTGTTACTGGCTCGTTATAGTGGTGAGAGCGAAGCCCTGTTTGGGGCTACTGTTTCTGGCAGACCGCCAGTACTGACTGGTGTGGAAACGATGGTGGGACTGTTCATTAATGCCGTACCTGTCAGAATCGCTCTACCCGCACATACCCGCGTGCTGGAATGGCTACAGGGGATTCAACAGCAACAACTCGCAGCTCAGGCTTACGACTACAGTTCGTTGGTGGATATTCAAGGGGTGAGTGAGGTACCGCGTGGCTTGTCTTTGTTTGACACGCTATTGGTATTTGAAAATTATCCGATTAGTGAATCGCTGCAATCGCAACAGCTCAGTTTGGATGTATCGGATATTCATAGTTTCGAGCAAACCAATTATCCGTTAACCTTGGTGGCAATCCCGAGCGGACAATTGACCCTCCAGGCAAATTATGATGCCAGCCAATTTGAGTACGCAGCGATCGAGCGACTGTTAGGACATTTCCAGCAGTTATTACTAGCAGTTGTGACGCATCCCGACTGGGAGATCGAGCAGCTATCCTTGCTGACAGAAGCAGAGGTTGCCGAACTCCAGCAGTGGCAGCCACAACCGCAAGCCCCCAGCCAATTGTGTTTGCATCAAGCATTCGATCGCCAAGTCAGCTTAAATCCAGAGCGAATAGCCGTAGTCTGTGGCACCGAAAGCCTGAGCTATGCAGCCTTAAACCACCGCGCCAATCGACTCGCCCACTATCTGCAATCGCTGGGTGTTGCAGCCGAAACCTTGGTCGGCATCTACATGGAACGCTCGATCGATCTCATCGTCAGCACGCTGGCTATCGTCAAAGCTGGGGGGGCGTATGTTCCACTCGATCCGACTACTCCAGTCGCCCGACTGAGTTTGATGCTCGACGATACCCAATTACCGATTTTACTCACTCAAGCTGACTTATTAGCACAGCTCCCCACTACTACCGCTACCACGATTTGTGTCGATCGCGATTGGCAACTGTGGGCGAGTGCCTCGGACAGTAATCCAACTCCAGCTATTACTCCCGCCAGCCTAGCTTATATCATCTACACCTCTGGTTCGACCGGAGTTCCCAAAGGGGTAATGATTCCCCATCAAGGGATTACCCGCTTAGTGTTGGATACCAATTATGTCAGCTTAAACGCTAGCGATCGAATCGCTCAGGCGGCCAATACTGCCTTTGATGCCGCCACCTTTGAAATTTGGGGAGCTTTGCTCAATGGTGCCCAGATCGTGATTATTCCGCGCTCGGTCTTGCTCGACCCTACCGAATTGGCGATGCTGCTCCAAGAGCAGGAAATTACGGTCTTATTTTTGACTACAGCCCTCTTCAATCGGATGGCTAGCTTGGTTCCCACGGCTTTTGCTCGACTGCGCTGTTTACTGATGGGTGGGGAAGCGATCGATCCGGTCTCTGTCCGAGCGATCCTAGCAACCGCTCCGCCGGAGCAGTTAATCCATGTTTATGGCCCGACAGAAAGCACTACTTTTACCAGTTGGTATCGGATCTCGGACGTGCCTGCAACGGCGACTAATATTCCGATCGGTCGTCCGGTGGCACAGACTGAAATCTTGATTTTGGATCGGCAGTTACAGCAAGTGCCTGTCGGCATCCCAGGCGAACTACATATCGGTGGTAGTGGTTTGGCACGAGGCTATTGGCAGCGTCCAGAGTTAACGGCTGAAAAATTTATTCCCCATCCCTGGGGCGAACCAGGTGCTTTGCTCTACAAAACTGGCGACTTGGTGCGCTACTTACCCAGTGGCGAGATTGAATACCTCGATCGCATCGACCAACAGGTCAAGATTCGCGGGTTTCGGATCGAGCTTGGCGAAATTGAAGCCGTCCTCTCGCAGCATCCCGGCATTCTCCAAGTCTCCGTCCAAGCCCAGGCGATTGAGTCTGGAGCGAAACAACTTGTTGCTTATATTGTCTCGCGATCGAGTGCCGAACTTAGTCCGAGTGAGTTACGGCAGTTTTTGGCGACCCGCTTACCGGATTATATGATTCCGGCGATGTTTATGCCGTTGAGTGCCTTACCCCTAACACCCAATGGCAAAGTCGATAAGCGATCGTTACCAGCACCCGATCGATCGCAGGCGATCGGGGCGAGCTATGTTGCCCCCCGCACCGAGCTGGAACAACAACTAGCGCAAATCTGGTCGGAGGTACTGGGGACGATCCAGATCGGTATTTTTAATAGTTTCTTCGATTTGGGGGGTCATTCGCTGATCGCCACTCAGCTAATATCGCGGATTCGGCGGAACTGCCAAGTCGAGCTATCGCTCCAGACGCTGTTTAACATGCCGACGATCGCCGAGCTGGCAACCGAGATCGAACGCGGTCGCACCCCTAGTTGTAACACGCTACCTTTAGTTTCGATCGATCGCGATCGCCTACTACCGCTGTCTTTTGCCCAGCAACGGCTGTGGTTTTTGCAGCAACTAGATCCCCAGAGTACGGCTTACCATATTCCGATTGCCTTACGGCTGCAAGGGAATTTAGATGTCAATGCCTTGCAACAGAGTTTACAGGCGATCGTCCAGCGACATGAGAGTTTGCGGACTAATTTTGCCTTAGATAGTAGCGGTCAGCCGTACCAATCGATGCGATCGACTGTAACAGTACCATTACCGACGATCGATGTCCGGCACTTAGGGGCAGCACCAGCAGCGGCGATCGCCGCCGCCACATCCAGCGTCAATGACACGATCTTTGACTTAACGACAGATTTATTGTTGCGCGCACAGCTCTTACAACTGGGTGCGGATGAATATTTACTATTGTTCTGCATCCATCACATCAGTGCTGATGGCTGGTCGATGGGCATTATCATCCGCGAACTGGTCGCGTTGTATACAGCGGCAATTGAGGGGCAAGCGGCCAGCTTACCAGAGTTAGCCATTCAGTATGCTGATTTTGCTCACTGGCAACGCCAACTACTTACGGGCGACTTGCGCCAACAGCAGCTCGCATATTGGCAACAACAACTCGCCAACTTAACACCGCTAGAACTGCCCACCGATCGCCCGCGTCCGGCAGTGCAAACCACGAGTGGGGCAACGCAGGAGTTTGCGCTGAGTGCCGAATTGAGTCGATCGCTGGTCAAACTCAGTCAGCAAACTGGGACTACTTTATTTATGACCCTGTTGGCGGCATTCCAGATCTTGCTCTCGCGCTATAGCGGGCAGATGGATATTGCCGTTGGCAGTCCGATCGCCAATCGCAACCGCGAAGAAATCGAACATCTAATTGGCTTTTTTGTCAATACCTTGGTGCTGCGTACCGATCTATCGGGATCGCCGACCTTCCGCGAGTTAGCGAACCGAGTGCGGCAGACGACACTGGCAGCCTACGAGCATCAAGATTTGCCATTTGAAATCATCGTCGAAGCCTTGCAACCCGATCGCGATCTCAGCCATAGTCCGCTGTTTCAAGTGATGTTCGTCTTGCAAAATGCGCCCACGTCGGAGCTGAAGTTACCAGGTCTGAACTTGAGTGCGGTAGCGACTCCCACGACTATCGCTAAGTTCGATCTCACTTTGGCGATCGCCGAACCAGCCAACAGTGATGACGCGGCTAGCGGCTTAACAGGTGTGTGGGAATATAACACCGACTTGTTCGATCTGGCGACGATCGACCGGATGAGCGGTCATTTCGAGCAGCTCTTGAGCGCGATCGTCAACAATCCAGATGGTGCGATTTGCCAGCTACAGCCGATCGCTCCCGCAGAGATAGCACAACTAGGCTTATTTAGTCAAGGTGTCGAGCAGTTTGTCGCGACCGATCGCTGCATTCACCAACTGATTGCCGATCGGGCGATCGCGCAACCCACCGCCATTGCTGTCGTCTGGGGCGATCTGCAATTAACCTATGCCGAACTAGATGCCCGATCCAACCAATTAGCGCACTATCTGCAAGATGTGGGAGTCCGAGCGGAAACGGTGGTAGGCATTTGTGTCGAACGCTCGCTAGAATTAATCGTCGGTCTATTGGGGATTCTCAAGGCTGGGGGAGCTTATGTCCCGATCGATCCTAGTTATCCGGCGGCGCGGTTGGCTGCGATTTTGGCCGATACGCAAATGCCTGTGTTGTTAACTCAGGCATCTCTAGTCGCCCAGTTACCGGAGCATCAAGCCCAGGTTGTCTGTCTCGATCGGGACTGGGCGACAATTGCAACCAACACTAGCAATCCTTGTCCGAATCTGGTGACAGCCGCTCGACTAGCTTACATAGTCTATACTTCCGGTTCCACAGGTACGCCCAAGGGGGTGATGATTCCGCATCGGGGCTTACTCAACTTGGTGGCATGGCACCACACCGCTTTTGCAGTCACCGCAGCCGATCGCGCCACTCAATTAGCGGGGATTGCTTTTGATGCGGCGGGGTGGGAGATTTGGCCTTATTTAGCTGCTGGAGCTACCTTACTACTGGTACCGCCTACAGCCATCCATCATCCCACTGAATTACGGGATTGGTTGCTCGATCGCCAAATCACCATCAGCTTTGTCCCCACACCTGTTGCCGAACAACTCTTTCACTTAGACTGGCCGGATACCACTGCTCTACGGATGATGCTCGTAGGTGGCGATCGATTAGCGACTAATCCAGCCACGCGGATGCCGTTTCAGGTCGTCAATAACTATGGGCCTACCGAAAATACGGTAGTAACCACTTCAGTGGTGCTCGATGACAGCAATCCCGACGCCGTACCGACGATCGGTCGCCCCATTGCCAATACGCAGGTGTATTGTTTAGACGATCGCGGGCAGCTTGCCCCGATTGGTATCCCCGGTGAATTATGGATTGGCGGTGCGAGTCTAGCGCGAGGATATTTAAACCGCCCCGAATTGACTGCTGAAAAATTTGTGGCTCATCCGCAGGTGGACGGAGCAATCCTGTATCGCAGTGGCGATCGCGGTCGGTACTTGGCGGATGGTCAGATTGAATATTTAGGACGGCTCGATGAGCAGGTCAAAATTCGCGGTTTCCGAATCGAGCTGGGAGAAATTGAGACAGTCCTGAATCAACATCCAGAGCTATTTCAAGCGGTAGTGGTGGCGATCGATCGGGATGGACAGCAAAAGTTAGTTGCTTATACCGTGCCAATGCCCGATGCTCAGACAACTTCCGAGCAACTGCGGCAGTTCTTGGGCGAACGGTTGCCAGACTACATGATTCCGGCTTATTTTGTCACGCTCGATGAGTTGCCCTTGACCCCCAATGGCAAGGTGGACAAACGCGCTTTGCCGCTGCCAGATCTGACTGCGGAGATGGGCAAAAACTACGTCGCCCCACGCACCTCGATCGAAGCCCAGTTAGCAGCGATTTGGGCGCAAGTCTTGGGCACTCCCCAAGTGGGCATTCATGACAACTTTTTTGCGATCGGTGGCGACTCGATTCTCAGCTTACAAATTATTGCCCGTGCTGCTCAAGCCGGAATCCAACTGACCCCCAAACAACTATTTGCCCATCAATCCATTGCCGAATTAGCCGCCGTAGCCCGCACCGGACAGGCGATCTCTGCCGAGCAAGGGGTCGTAGTTGGCGATGTGCCACTGACCCCGATTCAACGGTGGTATTTCGATCGAGACTTGCCCGCACCGCACCACTTCAACCAGACGGTCTTACTCCAAATCCCCGCCACAGTATCGGCGGATCTCCTCCAGCCGATCTTGACATCGATCTGGCAACACCATGATGCCCTGCGTCTGCAATTCCAGTCGATCGATGGTGGTTGGCACCAAACCAATGCCGCGTTGACTGCCGTACCCCAACTGCAAGTGGTGGATTTGGGACAGCTCACTGGTACGGAACAAACCGATCGATTGACCGAAATTTGCGATCGATCGCAAGCCAGTCTAGATTTAGCGTCAGGTTGTCTGCTCCAAGCTACTCTATTTGAGATGGGTGAGGGACAACCGCAGCGGCTATTACTAGTGGTGCATCACTTGGCCGTAGATGGCGTGTCTTGGCGGATTTTGCTCGATGATATTCAAACAGCCTATCAACAGGTCAGTCAGGGTCAGAACATCAGCCTCCCAGCCAAAACCACCTCCTGGCGACAATGGGCGCAGCAGCTCGTTACCGCGAGTGGTGATTTTATCCCCGAATTAGATTACTGGCACCGCCAGATTGCTTCAGTATCGCCAACATTGCCGACCGATCGGCAGGGCGAGAACACCGCTAGCTCGGCAGAAACCGTGACTGTTTCGCTCGATGCCACAGCCACCCAAGATTTATTACAGCGCGTGCCAGCGGCTTACCGGACTCAAATTAATGATGTCTTAATTGCGGCACTCGCCCAGACGATGAGCGAGTGGACGGGCGAGTCCCAGATCCAGATCGACTTAGAAGGTCACGGGCGGGAAGAATTATTTGATGATGTGGATATCTCCCGCACGGTGGGCTGGTTTACGACGATGTTCCCCATTTGTCTGGATCTCGCCCCCGATCGTCACCCCGGATCGTTACTCAAGAGCATAAAAAAACAATTACGTCAAGTCCCCCACAAAGGCATTGGGTATGGGTTGCTGCGCTACGTGCGCCGAGAACCCAGTCTCAGCAGCCATGTTGCCGCCCCGATTAGCTTTAATTATCTCGGTCAATTCGATGGAGTCTTGGCTGCCGAGAGCGATTTTGAAGTTGCTACGGAGTCAGCGGGGTCAGATATTAGCTTGCAAGGAGAACGCCGACATCTGCTCGACATCAATGGCGCGATCGTTGCGGGAGAATTACAACTAAATTGGACTTACAGCAGCAACATATACGATCGACAGACGATCGAGCGATTAGCGCAGAACTTAATTGACAACTTAGCAGCCTCGATCGCCCATTGTCTGGAACCAACGGCTGGAGGCTACACGCCGTCGGACTTTGCGCTGGCGCGGCTCTCCCAAACTGACCTAGATCGGTTGGTGGGTGACAACTGGCGACAGATTGCCGATATTTATCCCCTCTCGCCGCTGCAACAGGGGTTACTGTTCCATAGCTTATATGCGCCCGAATCGGGAGTGTATATGGTGCAAGTCCACTGTATGTTAAAGGGCAATCTCAACTGTGAGATTTTTGGGAAAGCTTGGCAACAGGCGATCGATCGCTATGAAATTTTGCGGACTGGCTTTATCCATGCCGAATTAGCCACGCCGCTCCAATGCGTGTTCGATCGAGTGCCACTAATCTTACACCAGCACGATTGGCAAGCCAAAGATTTAGTAACTCAACAGGTCGATCTCGATCGACTATTAGAGCGAGAACGCCAGCAAGATTTCGACCTCGCGCGTCCGCCACTGATGCGGCTGCAAGTGATTCAACTCGCAGCGGATACATATAAATTTGTCTGGACTCACCATCACTTATTACTAGATGGTTGGTCTTTACCATTGGTATTTAAGGAAGTATTTGCCGCCTACCATGCTTACGAACGGGGTCAATTGCAACCCCTCGCCCCAGCCACCCCTTACCGGAACTATATTGCTTGGTTACAAACCCAAGACTCGACCGCCGCTCGATCTTTCTGGCAAGCCCAATTGCGGGATATTACCGATCCTACGCCGCTGCTGGCTCCCACCGATCGATCGCAATTAGATTCGGGCTACCAGGTGGCACGATCGCGATTGCCCCTAGCCGTAACAACGACAATCCAACAGTTTGCCCGTCAGCATCAATTGACGATGAGCAACCTGATCCAAGGTGCTTGGGCACTGTTGCTGAGTCACTATAGTGGTAATGCCGATGTGGTGTTTGGCGTAACTGTGTCGGGCAGACCCGCCACCTTGCCTGGAGTTGAGGAAATCGTCGGGCCATTTATTAATACTCTGCCCGTTCGAGTGGCGATTCCGTTCGATGCACCGATCTTGCCGTGGTTACAAGCTCTCCAACACCAACAGCAAGAGATCGATCGATATGCTTACACCCCCCTGAACGACATTCAAGGTTGGAGCGAGGTTGCCCGTGGGGTGCCCTTATTTGAGAGCATCGTCGTCTTTGAGAATTACCCAGTTGGTGAGGCTGTCAGCGAACCCCACGCTAACGATCTCCAAATTATTGAGGTGCAAAGTTGGGAGCAAACCAACTATCCCCTGACCTTAATTGCTAGCCCCGGTGCGGAGTTAGCCTTGGACATTAGTTTCGATCGCAGTCGGTTTACCCCAGATAGCATCGACCGGATGCTGGAGCACTTACAAGCATTGCTGGCTGGCATGGTCGTCGATGGCGATCGATCGATCGAGAGTATCCCGTTGTTATCCACACCAGAACGCCAGCAATTGCTAGAGGTGTGGCACCAAACCCACGCTGACTATCCTCAAGATCGGTGCATTCATCAGTTATTCGAGCAGCAAGTAGAGCGCACGCCAGAGGCGATCGCGATCGTCTTTGAAGATCGGTGTTTGACTTACCAAGACTTAGATCGGTGCGCCAATCGACTGGCACACTATCTCCAATCTCAAGGTGTGGGAGCGGAAACACTCGTCGGGATTTGTGTCGAGCGGTCTGAGGCGATGGCGATCGCGATTTTAGCGATTCTCAAAGCGGGCGGTGCTTATGTGCCGATCGATCCCCTGTATCCACGCGATCGCATTGCTTATGTGCTGGCAGACTCTGGGCTGAGACTCTTGCTCTCCCAAACTTCACTAGCCGAGAATTGGTTGGATCTGGGCGTAACAGTTGTGTGTGTCGATGGCGATGCCGATCGGTGGCAGCAGCTCCCTGTCACAAATCTGATTAGTTCGGCAACAGCTACGAATTTAGCTTATATCATCTATACATCAGGTTCGACCGGACAACCCAAAGGCGTGGAAATCCAGCACCGCAGTGTCATCAATCTGCTCTGGGCGATAATCCGTCAGCTCGAACTGAGTGCCACAGATACGTTGCTAGCGGTAGCGACATTTTCCTTCGATATTTCCGTGGCGGAGCTGTTTTTACCGCTGCTCGTCGGTGCCAAGTTGGCGATCGTCAGTCGCGATGTCGCCGCCGATGGCTACCAACTGTTACAGGCGATCGATCGGTATCAGCCGACATTCATGCAGCCCACCCCCACTACCTGGCGGATGTTATTAGCCGCAGGTTGGCAGGGTAGTCCGAACTTAAAAATGGTGAGTACGGGTGAGGCACTTCCTGCCGATTTGATGCAGCAACTACTCCCGCTGGGCAAAGAGCTGTGGAACTTATACGGGCCGACCGAAACGACTATCTGGTCTACTGGTTATCGAATCACATCCCCACGAGCACCGATTACGATTGGTTATCCGATCGCCAATACTCAAATTTACATTCTAAATGCTCGTCGTCAGCTCGTCCCGATCGGCGTCCCAGGCGAACTCTACATTGGTGGTGCGGGTCTGGCACGGGGCTATTGGCAGCGATCGGAGCTGACTGCCGACAAGTTTATCGACTCTCCTTTTAGTACCGCAGGGGAGCGTTTATACCGAACAGGGGACTTGGCGCGGTATTTACTGACTGGGGAAGTAGAATACCTCGGACGGATCGACCAACAGGTGAAGATTCGCGGCTACCGGATTGAGTTGGGAGAAATTGAAGCCGTCCTCTCTCAGCATCCAGACATATCTCAGACTGTGGTGGTGGCTCACAGCCCAGAGTCTCGATCGCCACAATTGATCGCCTATGTCGTACCTAGTGCAAATGCCCAACCCACGGCGGAGGAATTGCGCGAATTCCTGGTAGAGCGGCTGCCAGCCTACACGATCCCCAGTATGTTTGTTACCTTGGCTGAATTGCCGCTCACGCCCAATGGCAAGATCGATAAACGGGCATTGCCGCACCCCGATCGCGGGGAACTAACCAATAACGCTTATGCAGCCCCACGCACCACGCTAGAAAGTCAACTAACCGCCATCTGGGCAGAAGTTCTGGGTCTATCTCAGGTAGGCATCCACGATAACTTCTTCGCGATCGGTGGAGATTCGATTCTGAGTTTACAAATCGTCGCGCGTGCTGGTCGATCGGGGATTCAACTGACACCCAAACAACTATTCGCTCGCCCCTCGATCGCCGAACTGGCGCAAGTAGCGAGTACGGGACAAGCCATTGCCGCAGAGCAAGGCATTGTAACTGGATCGGTACCTCTCACGCCGATTCAACACTGGTTTTTTGCACAAAACTTGCCAGAGCCGCAACATTTTAACCAATCTGTGCTATTGGAAGTACCAACAGATTTATCAGCGGACTTACTCCAACAAGTCTTGACAGCGATCTGGCAGCATCACGACGCGCTCCGCTTGCAATTTGTGGCGACAGGTGGCAGTTGGCAGCAAACTAATGCCGACTGGAGTGCGCCGCCGCAGCTTCAAACAATCGATTTAGCGGATTTATCCGGTCAGCAACAAGTCGATCGGTTAACAGAAATTTGCAGTCAAGCTCAAGCCAGTTTGGATCTCGCCGCTGGTTGTTTACTGCGATCGACATTATTCCAGATGGGTGCCGGAGTGCCCCAACGCCTGCTGATTGCCATCCATCACTTAGCTGTAGATGGCGTGTCTTGGCGGATTTTATTAGAAGATCTCCAAACTGCTTACCACCAACTGACTCAGGGCACAACGATCTCTTTCCCTGCGAAGACGACGGCTTGGCAATATTGGGCACAGCGGCTGACAGCAGTTGCTGGCGCGCTCGATGCGGAGTTGGATTACTGGCAAGCTCAGGTCAGTCAGCCACTGACACTGCTCCCGACGGACGCTCGCGGGGAAAATACGATCGGCTCTGGGGCTACTGTGACGGTTTCTCTCAGTGCGACGGCGACTCAAGACCTGCTCAAGCGCGTACCCGCAATTTATCGCACGCAGATTAATGATGTGTTGATAGCCGCCCTAGCCCAAACGATCGGGGAGTGGACGGGTGAGTCGAGTCTGTACTTGCATTTGGAAGGCCACGGACGGGAAGAACTATTTGACGATGTGGATATTTCTCGCACTGTGGGCTGGTTTACGACGATGTTTCCCGTGTCGCTGCATTGGTCTGAGGGCGATGGAGAGGGAACATTGCTCAAGAAGATTAAAGAACAACTGCGACGGGTGCCTAATAAAGGCATCGGCTATGGAGTCCTCCGCTATCTACAACAATCGCATAGCCTCGCCGATCGCCCCACGCCAGCGATTAGCTTTAACTATCTAGGTCAATTCGATCGCACCCTCAGTGCTGAAAGCGATTTCCAACTAGCCAGCGAGTCGGCGGGGGCTGAGAGTAATAGTCAGGGTCATCGCCAGCATTTGCTAGATATCAGTGGCTCGATCGTCGGCGGTCAACTACATTTGAGCTGGAATTATAGTAGCAATCTCCACCAGCCCGAAACGATCGAACGATTGGCGCACCGTCTGTTACATCATTTAACCGCCACGATCGACCATTGCTTGGAACCTACCGCAGGTGGTTACACCCCCTCAGACTTCCCCCTCGCTCAGTTATCGCAACCAGAACTCGATCGAATTGTCGATAACGATTGGCGATCGGTAGTCGATATTTATCCGCTCTCACCGATGCAGCAAGGGATGTTGTTCCACAGTCTCTACGCACCAGAATCTGGCGTTTATGTAGAGTTGGTGCAGTGTACATTGCAGGGCAATCTGAATATCGATGTATTTTGTCAAGCTTGGCAACGGGTCATCGATCGCTATGATATTCTCCGAACCAGCTTCATCTGGTCGGATTTAACCGCCCCTGTGCAAGTCGTGCGCCAACAAGCCACTTTACCTTTCACCTATTCCGACTATCGCGACGCGGATCCCCAGCAGCAACAGCAACACATCGTTGCCGCGATCGAACGCGAAAAACAGGGATTTGAGTGGTCGCAACCACCCCTGATGCGGTTGCACTTAATGCAATTATCAGCACATACCTATGAATTTCTCTGGAGTAGCCATCACATCTTATTAGATGGTTGGTCGCTGCCATTGGTATTTAAGGAGGTACTAGCCGCTTATCAGGTCTACGAACGGGGCGAAACCATTGAGGTGATGCCACCAGCTAATTCATATCGGAGCTATATTGCGTGGTTGCAGGCTCAGGACATGGGTGCCGCTAAAGTCTTTTGGCAACAGCAGCTTGAGGGAATTGCTGCGCCGACACCATTAATCGCGCCGACCGATCGATCGGCATTGACTAGCGGCTCCTACATCGCACGGTTACAGCTACCACCAGAGACGACGGCTACACTCCAACAATTTGTCCGCCAGCACCAACTGACGATGAGCAACCTCATCCAAGGAGCTTGGGCATTGCTGCTCGGTCGCTATAGTGACGAACGGGATGTGGTATTTGGGGTGACGGTTTCGGGACGACCAGCAGCTTTGGCTGGTGTCGAAGAGATCGTCGGTCTGTTTATTAACACGCTGCCGCTGCGAGTGGCAATTACCGACGAGATCGAGGTCTTGCCGTGGCTGCAAACCCTGCAAGCGCAACAACAAGAGATCGATCGCTATGCTTATACGCCATTAGTCGAAATTCAAGGTTGGAGCGAGATTCCGGCAGGAGCCGCGCTGTTTGAAAGCATTGTGGTGTTTGAAAATTACCCGCTCGGTGAGGCTGTCCAATCGCCGCCGAGTGCTGATGATTTGCAAATCATTAATGTGCGGAATTTGCAACAGACTAACTTTCCACTCACCCTGATTGCGATTCCTGGTAACGAGCTAGCGATCGAAATCCGATCGGATTGTAGTCGCTTTACCACGGAGACGATCGATCGAATGCTCGGACATTTCCACCATCTGCTGCTCGAAATTACGACCGCTCCCAACCGATCGCTCGATCGATTAACGCTAATATCTGCCGCCGAACGAGCGCAATTGACCGAGTGGCAACAAGTTAGCGGCTACGATCCCACCGAACTCTGCATCCCCGCACTGTTCGAGCGACAGGTGTTATTGAGTCCCGACGCGATCGCTGTAGTTAGCGGTGAGCAGACCATCACCTATGCCGAATTGAACGCTCGTGCCGATCGATTAGCCTCCCAACTTCAGTCGCTCGGCGTGCAGTCTGAGGGGCTGGTGGGCATCTGTATGGAGCGGTCGATCGAGGCGATCGTCAGTGTCGTGGCGATCCTCAAAGCGGGTGGTGCTTACGTGCCCCTCGACCCCACCTATCCGCCAGAACGACTGGCTTATATGTTGGCAGATACCCAACTAGCCGTGCTGCTCACACAGGTGGAATTACTCGATCGCTTACCGCCCACTACCGCTCAGACGATTTGTATCGATCGCGATTGGGAACAGATCGCCAGTCATCCCCCCTTTAATTACCCCAGCCCAACGATTTCCCCCACCGACTTAGCTTATGTAATTTACACATCGGGTTCCACCGGACAACCCAAGGGCGTAATGATTCCGCATCAAGGGATTACCCGCCTAGTGCTGAATACCAACTATATTCAATTCTCGGCACTCGATCGGGTGGCACATGCTGCCAATACCGCCTTTGATGCCGCCACCTTTGAAATTTGGGGAGCCTTACTCAATGGGGCGCAACTCACGATCGTGCCGCAGACGGTGCTGTTATCGCCACCAGACTTAATTGCACTGTTGACCGATCGCCAGATTAGCGTGTTGTTCCTGACTCCAGCCCTATTCGATCGATTGGCCAGCATCGCACCGACAGCCTTTGGTAAGCTCCGCTATCTGATTATGGGTGGGGAAGCCCTCGACCCTCATTGGGTGCGCGTGGTGCAAGCTGCTGGCGCGCCGCAGCACTTACTCAATGGCTATGGCCCGACCGAGAGTACGACCTTTGCCACCTATTATGAAGTGACCGAGCTAAGTCCCACGGTCACGAATATTCCCATCGGTCGTCCCCTAGCACACACCGAGATCTCGATCTTAGATCGGTATCTCCAACCCGTCCCGATTGGGGTACCTGGCGAGCTGCATATTGGGGGAGCGGGCTTGGCACGAGGATATTGGCAACGTCCAGAGCTGACAGCCGAGAAGTTTATCCCACATCCCTGTAGCGATCGACCGGACAGTCGCTTGTATAAAACTGGCGATCTGGTGCGCTACTTACCTAGTGGCGATATTGAATACCTCGATCGCATCGATGGACAAGTCAAAATTCGGGGGTTCCGTATTGAAATTGGTGAAATTGAAGCGGTTCTGATTCAACACCCCCACATTCGTCAAGCGGTAGTCGTAGTTACCACCACGGAGCAAGGGCAAAAACAACTAATCGCTTATGGGGTGACAGATCCCACCACGGAGTTATCAAATAGCGATGTCCGTCAATTTTTGTCAACACGTCTTCCGGCTTACATGATTCCCTTGGTGTTTGTCACCTTGGCTGAATTACCGTTAACGCCCAATGGCAAGGTCGATAAACGGGCTTTACCGACCCCCGATCTCACAGCACTGCTGGTCACTGAATATGTGGCTCCAGCAACCGAGCTGGAAGTAGAACTGGCAGAAATTTGGGCGAACTTATTGAACCTCAAGCAGGTGGGTACGACCGACAATTTCTTTGAGGTGGGCGGTCATTCCCTACTGGCAACCCAATTTATTTCGCGAGTCCATCAACACTATCAAGTCACGCTCCCCCTGCATAGCTTCTTTATGCAGCCGACGATTCGCGATACTGCTCGACTTATTCTGGAATCTCAACTGAGCAATGTGGATGATGATGATGATTTTCTAGCTCGCACCCTAGCGGAGCTTGATGATTTGTCAGATGAAGATGTGCGGCAACTCCTAGCGCAAGACGACTAACTCTAAATATTCTTACCTTCACATTTTTAAAGTCATGAGCGATCTACTCCAGCAACTTGCCAAACTCTCTCCAGAAAAGCAGCAACTCCTATTGCGGCGGCTGAAATCTAAGCAAAGTGGTAGCCAGTTACAGCCGATTCCTCAGTTAGAGAGCCAAGCTGATTACCCGCTGTCCTTTGCCCAGCAGCGGTTATGGTTTTTGCAACAGCTCGATCCTCACAGTACCAACTATCATATTCCCGGGGGATTGCGACTGCACGGAGAGTTGGATGTAGCGGCACTCCAGCAGAGTTTGCAAGCGATCGTCGATCGACATGGTAGTTTACGCGCTAATTTTGGGGCGACTGCTGAGGGTGAAGCCAGACAGTCGATCGGGATAAGTGCGCCGCCAATGCTCCAGCCGATCGATCTGCGCGATGTAGCGGCTGACGATCGATCTACCGCAGTGCAGCGTCTCACTGCCGCCATCAATGATACTCCGTTCGATCTAACGACAGATCCCTTGCTGCGGATGCAACTCGTGCAGGTGGATACAAATGAGTATCTGCTGCTATTTTGTATGCACCACATTGTCTCTGATGGTTGGTCGATGGGGATTTTAACCCAGGAGTTGGCAGCTTTATATACAGCGGCGATCGAGCAACAACCGCCAGCTTTACCAGAATTAACGATTCAATATACTGATTTTGCCCACTGGCAACGGCAACTGCTCACGGGCGAATTCCGCGAACGGCAAATGCAGTATTGGCAGCAGCAATTGAGTGGTTTGCCACCACAGTTAGAACTGCCCACAGATCGCCCTCGTCCCACCGTCCAAACCTTTGCTGGGGAACAGGTCGTGTTTTTTGGCGATCGCTCTCTGGACGAATCATTGACCAAACTCTCTCAAGAGGCGGGCACGACTCTATTTATGACGCTGTTGGCGGCGTTCCAATTGTTGCTCTATCGCTATACCAATCAAACCGATATCGCCGTCGGTAGTCCGATCGCCAATCGCAATCGACCCGAAATTGAAAACCTCATTGGTTTTTTTGTCAATACTTTGGTCATGCGGACGGACTTAAGCGGACAACCCACGTTTCGAGAGCTACTACGGCGGGTGCAATCGGTGGCATTGGGTGCCTACGAGCATCAAGACATGCCATTCGAGCTGGTGGTCGAAGCAGTCCAACCCGAACGCGATCTCAGCTACAGTCCGCTGTTTCAAGTGATGTTTGTCCTGCAAAATGCCCCTGCTGAAGAATTGCAGTTACCAAACTTGTCACTGAGTCCGATTCATAGTGTCAACAACACCGCTAAGTTCGATCTCACGCTATCCATCGATCGGGGTGAAACTGGCTTTTCCTGCGCGTGGGAATACAATACCGATTTATTCGATCGAGCGACGATCGATCGGATGAACGAGCATTTTCATCGCCTATTGGTGGCAATTGTAGACAATCCAGACTGTGCGATCGAGCAACTACAGTTTATGCCCCCCGCAGAGCTAGATCGATTAGCCCAGTTGAGCCAGAGCGATTTACCTCAGAGCGGCAACGAGCTTTGTCTCCACACCCTATTCGATCGCCAAGTCAGTTTAAATCCAGAGCGAATTGCCGTAGTCTGTGGCACCGAAAGCTTGAGCTATGCAGACCTCAACCACCGCGCCAATCGACTCGCCCACTATCTGCAATCGTTGGGCGTTGGAGCCGAAACCTTGGTCGGCATCTACATGGAACGCTCGATCGATCTCATCGTCAGCACGCTAGCTATCATCAAAGCTGGGGGTGCATACGTCCCCCTCGATCCGACTACTCCAGTCGCCCGACTGAGCTTGATGCTCGACGATACCCAATTACCGATTTTACTCACTCAAGCTGACTTGTTGGGACAACTTCCCCCCACTACCGCTACAACTATTTGTGTCGATCGTCAGCAGCAATTGTGGGCGAGTGGATCGGACAGTAATCCAACTCCCGCTATTACACCCACCAACCTAGCCTATATCATCTACACCTCTGGTTCGACTGGCATCCCTAAAGGAGTAATGATTCCCCATCAAGGGATTACTCGCTTAGTATTGGATACCAATTATGTCAGCTTAAACGCTAGCGATCGGATCGCTCAAGCTGCTAACACTGCATTTGATGCAGCGACCTTTGAAATCTGGGGAGCTTTACTTAATGGTGCCCAGCTTGTCGTAATTCCGCGCTCGGTCTTACTCGCCCCGACCGAGTTGGCGACGATGCTTAAAGAGCAGGAAATTACCACCTTATTCCTGACCCCAGCACTATTCAACCAGGTAGCCAGCTTGGTACCCACGGCATTCAGTCACCTGCGGTATTTGATTATGGGTGGGGAAGCTCTCGACCCCCATTGGGTGCGGGTAGTGCAAGCTGCTGGCGCGCCCGAACACTTACTCAATGGCTACGGGCCAACTGAGAGTACGACATTTGCGACTTATTATGAGGTCGCCCAGCTCGATCCGGCGGCGACGAATATCCCGATCGGTCGCCCATTGGCGCAGACTCAGGTGTATATCTTAGATCCCTATCTGCACCAAGTGCCTGTCGGCATAGCTGGCGAACTGCATATCGGTGGTAATGGTTTGGCACGGGGCTATTGGCAACGTCCAGAGTTAACGGCTGAGAAATTTATTCCCCATCCGTGGGGCGAGTCAGGCGATCGCCTGTACAAAACTGGTGACTTGGTGCGCTATTTACCCAGCGGCGAGATTGAATACTTAGGTCGAATCGACCAGCAGGTCAAGGTTCGCGGGTTTCGGATCGAGCTTGGCGAAATTGAAGCCGTCCTCACGCAGCATCCCGATCTGCTCCAAGCTTCGGTACAAGCGCATTCTAATCAGTCGGGACAGAAACAATTGGTGGCGTATGTCGCAGCTCCCGCTGGTATCGAACCTAGTTCGAGTCAGTTGCGGCAGTTTTTGGCAACCCGCTTGCCGGATTATATGGTGCCAGCGGTTTTTATCGTCCTGAGTGAGTTACCCTTAACGCCTAATGGCAAGGTCGATAAACGGGCTTTACCAGAGCCAGATTGGAACTCGATCGTGACGGCTAGTTATGTTGCCCCGCAGACTGAGGTAGAACGCCAACTGGCGCAAATCTGGGCGGAGGTGCTGGGATTGTCTCAGGTGGGGATGACGGATAATTTCTTTGCGATCGGTGGGGATTCGATCTTGAGCTTGCAGATCGTGGCTCGATCGAATCAAGCAGGGATTAAGATCTCACCCAAGCAACTCTTTGCCCACCAATCGATCGGCGAACTGGCACGGGTGGCAGGGACTGGTGTGACGATCGTTGCCACCCAGGGGCTGGTAACTGGTGCCGTACCACTCAGCCCGATCCAGCAGTGGTTTTTCGAGGAAGATTTACCCGATCCGCACCATTTCAATCAAGCAGTGTTACTAAAAGTGCCTGCGGATCTCTCGTCTGACTTGTTCCAACAAGTTTTGGAGGCGATCGTCTCTCACCATGATGCGCTGCGGCTACAGTTTACCCGCGATCGCGATGGCACTTGGCAACAAACCAATGCCGCGCTGGAGACTTTGCCCCAACTGCAAATTGTGGATTTGAGTGAATTGACGGGTGTAGCTCAGATTGACAAATTGACTGAAGTATGCTCTCAACAACAAGCAAGCCTGGATCTGGCGGCTGGCTGTCTGCTCCGCGCCGCACTCGTGCGGATGGGGGCAGGACAACCCCAGCGGTTGTTACTGGCGATCCATCATTTGGCTGTGGATGGAGTCTCGTGGCGAATTTTGTTGGCAGATCTTCAGACGGCTTATCACCAACTCAGTCAGGGTGAGGCAATCGCGCTACCAGCCAAAACTACGGCATGGCAACAATGGGTACAAAAATTAGCGACGGCTACTGCTGATTTTTACCCCGAATTGGCATACTGGCAAGCTATCGGCGATCGACAGTTCGAGCCGCTGCCACAGGACTATCCTGGCGATAATACCGTGGCGGCAACCGCTACTGTCTCGGTATCGCTCTCTGCCACTGCGACTCAGAATTTATTACAGCGCGTACCGACGGTATATCGCACCCAGATTAATGACTTACTGCTGGCAGCACTGGCGCAGACGATTGGGGCCTGGACAAAAGAGTCGGCAGTGCGTCTGGATTTGGAGGGACATGGGCGCGAAGAATTATTTGAAGATGTCGATATTTCCCGCACTGTGGGTTGGTTTACTACCCTCTTTCCCCTGTGTTTGGAGTTGCCATCTACCGATCGACCGGATCTGTTAATTAAAACTATTAAAGAACAATTACGGGCAATTCCCCACAAAGGTCTAGGCTACGGGGTGTTGCGCTATTTAGAGCGATCGCCGAGTTTGCAAGCGCAAGCAGCAGCCGCGATCGGCTTTAATTATCTCGGTCAATTCGATCGCGCGATCGAGGTCGAGAGTGATTTCCAACTGGCGCAAGAGTCCGCCGGAGCCGATCTCAGTCCCCAAGGACACCGTCAGCATTCGATCGAAATCGGTGCGCTGATTGCGAACGACCGACTCCAGTTCAACTGGAGCTACAGTCAAGATCGCTACGATCGCCAGACAATCGAGCAATTAGCCGATAACTTAATCGATCGTTTAGCCGCCTTAATCGACCATTGCCTCGAACCGACGGCGGGTGGTTATACCCCTTCAGATTTCCCGCTGGCGCGCTTGTCTCAGGGCGATCTCGATCGGCTCATTGGCGATCGATGGCAACAGGTGGCGGATCTCTATCCGCTATCGCCAATGCAGCAGGGGCTACTGTTCCATAGCTTATACGCTCCCGAAACAGGCGTGTATATGGTGCAAGTTCAATGCACATTACAGGGTCATCTCAACTGTGAGATCTTTAGTCGGGCATGGCAACAGGTTGTCGATCGCTATGAAATTTTCCGCACTGGCTTCATTGGGGCAGAATTGGCGACACCGCTCCAATGCGTGTTCGATCGTGTGCCATTAGTAGTCGATCGCCACGACTGGCAACAGCGAGACTGGGAGACTCAACAAGTCGAACTCGATCGACTCGTGCAACAACAGCGGCAACAGAGTTTCGATCTGGCGCAGCCGCCGCTGATGCGTCTCCAACTGGTGCAGCTTAATGTCGATACCTACGAGCTGATCTGGACTCATCATCACCTGTTATTAGATGGTTGGTCGTTACCCTTGGTGTTGAAAGAGGTGTTCGCGGCCTATCATACTTACGAACTCGGTCAGATTCCGACGATCGTTCCCACCACCCCCTACCGCAGCTATATTGCTTGGTTGCAAGCTCAAGATTTAACCGCCGCCAAGCAGTTTTGGCAAGCACAACTTGAGGGGATTACGGCTCCTACTCCCCTATTCGAGCCGATCGATCGATCGGCCTTGGGCGAGGGTTATCAACTAGCGCGGCTGCAATTATCTGTCGATGAGACAACCGCCATCCAGCAATTTATCCGTCAACATCAACTGACGGCGAACAATTTGGTGCAAGGAGCCTGGGCACTGCTGTTGAGCCGCTATAGTGGTAACGCCGATGTGGTGTTTGGGGCGACAGTTTCGGGACGACCCGCGACGTTACCTGGTGTCGAAGAAATCGTCGGTCTGTTTATCAATACCTTGCCAGTGCGGGTGTCGCTGCCGACTGATACCACGCTCTTGCCCTGGTTGCGCGCTCTACAACAGCAACAGCAGGAGATCGATCGCTACGCCTACACGCCCTTGGCAGAAGTCCAAGGCTGGAGCGAGGTACCGCGCGGGGTACAGTTGTTCGACAGTATTGTGGTGTTTGAGAATTATCCAGTGGGTGATGCCGTCCAGGGACAGCCGGAAGCGAGTGAATTACAAATTAGCAATGTCCGGTGTTTGGAGCAGACTAATTATCCGCTCAATTTAATTGCCATTCCTGGCGATGCGTTGATTCTAGACATCAACTACGATCGCAGTCGATTTACCGCAGCCACGATCGATCGGATGTTGGGTCATCTCCAGCATTTATTGCTAACCATGTTACAGGCGGGAGATTGTCCGTTACAGGATCTCGATCCGATCGATGCTCGCGAACGCCAACAGTTGCTGGCTCTGGCAATCGCTCCTACCATTGCTTATCCATTAGAGCAGAGTTTCGATCGTCTGTTTGTGCAGCAAGTCCAGCAGCAGCCCCAGGCGATCGCCTTGATTTGTGATGACCGCCAGTTAACCTATGCCGCCTTAGAAGAACAGGTAGAACGGTTGGCTGGGCACCTGTACCAATCGGGCGTTCGCGCTCATACCGTCGTCGGTCTGTGCGTGAATCGATCGATCGAGATGGCGATCGGGTTGCTAGCAATTTGGCGATCGGGTGGGGTTTATCTCCCCCTCGACCCCGAATACCCGCTCGCCCGCTTACAGTTTATGGTGAATGATGCTGGTGTCTCGGTATTAGTCGGACATCGCGATTGTTTGACTGCTGAGTTGACGAGCGATCTACCCTGTCTGTACCTAGAGGAGCTGCTGACAACGCCGCTAGCTGTTGAAGTCGCACTACCGCAAATTGCCACAACCGATCCAGCCTATCTGTTGTACACATCCGGTTCCACAGGGCAACCGAAAGGGGTATCAGTCGATCGCCAAACGCTCTTGGCTCACTGTTGCGGCATGGCCGAATATTATCAATTGCAGCCGCACGATCGAGTGCTTCAGTTTGCATCCCTCAACTTCGACCCTTCCTTAGAACAGTTGTTGCCTGCCCTAATCGCCGGAGCTGGTGTCGTATTGCGCGGCGGCTCGGTCTGGTCGGCGGCAGAATTACTCGCCCAGTTGCAAGACCACAGCGTGACTGTAGCTAACTTGCCGACTGCTTACTGGCGACAAGTGACGACCGCTTGGCAACATCTAGGAGTATCCTTGCCCAGCCAACTGCGGCTGACGATCGTCGGTGGCGAAGCTTTGCTGGTTTCGGACTTGGCTCCGTGGCAGTCGCTCCAGCATCCAGCCGCTCCAGCACCTACATTAATCAATGCCTATGGGCCAACCGAAGCCACAATTACGGCTCTAACCTTTGTCGTGCCCGATGATTTCGCTGGCGATCGGTTACCGATCGGTCGTCCGTTACCCAATCGGCGGGCTTATATCCTCGATCCGATCGGTCGGATCTGTCCGACTGGGGTACCAGGTGAATTGCATTTAGGGGGCGCGGGGCTGGCGCGCGGCTATTATCGCCAGTCCGCTCTCACGGCGGAGAAGTTTGTCAGCGACCCGTTCCAGGATGGCTCCCCAGCGCGGATGTATCGTACTGGCGATCTCGCCCGTTATTTACCAAATGGGGACATTGAATATTTGGGACGGCTCGATCGACAGGTAAAGATTCGCGGTTTTCGGGTAGAACTAGCTGAGATTGCGACAGTACTCAGCCGCCATCCCGCCATCCAAGATACCACCGTCCAGGTTTATACTCCAGCGAGCGGTCAGCAACGGCTGGTGGTCTACTATGCCAGCTACCCCACCGCGATCTCTGTCTCAGAAGCCGAACTCCAGCAATTTTTGGCAACCAGTCTCCCAGAGTACATGGTGCCCAGTCTATTTGTCCGGCTCGATCGGTTGCCCTTAACCCCTAGTGGCAAGATCGATCGTCAAGCCTTACCCGATCCCCTATTGATGTCTGAAGCCACCGCTGCGATCGTCTTACCGACTACGCCGACAGAAATTGCCTTAGCGGAGATTTGGCAAGAGGTGCTCGGACTGCCGCAAGTGAGCGCGAATGACAACTTCTTTGCGATCGGTGGCGACTCGATTCTGAGCTTGCAAATTATCGCTCGGGCCAATCAAGCCGGGATGAAATTAACCCTCAAAGAACTCTTCGCTCATCCTTCGATCGGCGATTTAGCGACAGTTGTCAGTTTCGGTGCAGCGGTGCCAGCCGAACAGGGGATCGTGACTGGTGCCGTACCGCTAACGCCCATTCAAGCCTGGTTCTTTGCCCAACCGCTGCCAGACCGACATCATTACAATCAGACGCTCCTCCTCGTCGTCCCCGCAGACTTATCTGCAACCTTACTCCAGCAGGTATTGACCGAAATCGTCCGCCATCATGATGCTCTCCGGTTACAGTTTATTGCCACCGATCGCGGCTGGGAGCAGCAGCACGCGCCTCTGAGTGACTTACCCCAACTCCAGATCGTCGATTTGAGTGAATTGACGGGGGTAGCGCAAACTGACAGATTGACCGAAATTTGCAGCCAGCACCAAGCCAGTCTGGATTTAGCAGCGGGTTGTCTTCTCCACGCCACGCTGTTTGAGATGGGCGCGGGACAACCGCAGCGATTGTTACTAGCCATTCATCACTTAGCGGTGGATGGGGTGTCGTGGCGGATTTTGTTGGCCGATCTTCAGACGGCTTATCAGCAGCTCAGTCAGGGTGAGGCGATCGCGCTCCCTGCGAAAACCACGTCGTGGCAACAGTGGGCGCAGCAACTCACCGCCGGAGCCAGTGACTTTATGGCGGAGCTAGACTACTGGCAAGCTCAAGCCCAACAGCAATCGACCTTACTACCATCCGATCGAACTGGTGAAAATTCAGTCAGCTCTACCGAGACTGTCTCGATGTCACTCTCAGCCGAGATGACTCAAGATTTACTCCAGCGCGTACCCGCAATTTATCGCACCCAGATCGACGATTTACTCTTGGCTGCGCTGACTCAAACTATCGGTGCCTGGGCTGGCACAGCGACCGTGCAGATCGACTTAGAAGGACACGGACGAGAAGAACTATTTACCGATGTGAATATTTCCCGCACCGTTGGCTGGTTCACGACGATGTTTCCGATTTATCTGACCTTGCCAGCGAATCATCGGCCAGCGTCGATCCTCAAGAGCATAAAAGAACAATTACGTCAAGTCCCCCACAAAGGGATCGGCTATGGACTGCTGCGCTATATCTGCCAAGAACTCAGGGAGATCGAGCGAGATGCCGCACCGATTAGCTTTAACTATCTGGGGCAGTTCGATCGCACCTTAGAGGATGAGAGTGATTTTCAACTAGCCGAAGAATCCGCTGGAGCGGAGCGGAGCGATCGCGGCGAGCGTCAGCACGACTTAGATGTGAGTGGTTTAATTGCTGGTGGCCGCTTGCAGATGAGCTGGAGCTATAGCCACAATCGCTACGATCGTCAGACGATCGTCGAGTTAGCCCAATCCTACATGGATAATTTGACTGCGTTTATCGCTCACTGTTTGGAGCCAAACGCTGGCGGCTATACTCCTTCAGATTTTCCGCTGGTAAACCTGACCCAGACCGAACTAGATCTGGTGGTGGGCGACAAGTGGCGACAGGTGGCGGACATTTATCCGCTCTCCCCGATGCAGCAAGGGATGTTATTTCATACGCTCTACGCTCCTGATGGGGGGATGTATGTAGAACTGGTGCAATGTACGCTCCAGGGCAATCTCGATCGCACCATCTTCGCTCAAGCTTGGCAACAGGCGATCGATCGCTATGATATTTTCCGCACTGGCTTTCTGTGGGCAGAGCTATCGACACCCTTACAAGTGGTGTACGATCGAGCTACCGTGCCGTTTGTATTTGCCGATTGGCAAGGGCAGGATCCCCAGCATCAACAACAGCAGCTTGCGGCACTGATCGATCGCGAACACCGAGGATTCGATCTCCACCAACCACCATTAATGCGGCTGCATCTGATTCAATTATCAGCCGATACCTACGAGTTCATTTGGAGTAGCCATCATTTATTGTTAGATGGTTGGTCGTTACCGCTGGTGTTTGAGGAGGTATTTGCTTCTTACCATGCTTGCGAACAGGGGCAACCCATTCAACCGATTTCCGCCCCATCCTATCGCAGCTACATCGCTTGGATCCAAGCGCAGGACATGGCAGCGGCTAAAGTCTTTTGGCAGCAGCAACTTCAGGGCATTGCCGCGCCGACTCCCTTAATCGCCCCAGTGGATCGATCGACGTTAACTAGTGGTATGGCTGCGGCCAAGCAGCATTTATCGGCAGATACAACTACGCTGCTGCAAACATTCGTGCGGCAACACCGACTCACGCTCAGTAATTTGATTCAAGGTACTTGGGCATTATTATTGAGTCGTTATAGTGGGACACCCGATGTAGTATTTGGGGTGACTGTCTCTGGCCGACCTGCAACATTACCCAATGTCGAAAAGATTGTCGGTCTGTTCATTAATACGTTGCCGATGCGCGCGACCATCCCCAGCGAGACGGCGGCTGATGAGACGATCGCCTCTTGGTTGCAAACGCTACAAACCCAACAACAAGAGATCGATCGCTATGCTTACACCGCCCTCGTCGAAATCCAGGGCTGGAGCGATGTGCCGCGAGGTGTCGCCCTGTTTGATAGTATTGTCGTTTTTGAAAATTATCCGATCGGTGCCAACGATCGAGAGCAGCCAGATAGTAATGATTTGCAGATTACTAACGTGCGGAGTATCGAGCAAACTAACTACCCACTGACGTTGACAGCGATTCCAGGTGCAGAATTAGCCTTAGAAATTAGTTACAACTGCGAACGGTTTAGCCCAGACACGATCGAGCGGATGTTGACACATTTCCAGCAGTTACTCCTGGCGATGGTAGCGGATATTCATTGTCCATTAGCTCAACTACCCTTGTTGAGTCCAGCCGAACAGCAACAGTTGCTAGCTCACGCGATCGCCCCCACCATTGATTACCCTGTGGCGGCATCTATTTCTACGCTCATTTCCCAGCAAGCCGCTCGGACACCCCAGGCAATTGCCCTGATCTGTGACGAACGACAGTTGAGCTATGCCGATCTAGAACGACAGGTACAGACTCTGGCTTGGCAACTGTCGCATCTGGGGGTCAAACCGCACGCCGTAGTAGGTTTATGTGCGAACCGATCGATCGAGCTGGTAATCGGTCTGCTGGCCATTCTCCAAGCAGGTGGCGTGTATCTGCCACTCGACCCCCAAAATCCGCTAGAGCGGCTCCAATCGCTGTGTACCGATGCGGGGGCGATCGCACTCGTCGGGCACCGCGATTGTCTGATGCCTGAGTTGGTAGTCGATTTACCTTGTCTCTACCTGGATGAGCCATTAGATCCTCACACCGCGATCGTTGCGCTGGACTCTTTACCCCAGACGGCTCCTACCGATCCAGCTTACTTGCTCTACACCTCTGGTTCGACAGGCAAACCCAAGGGCGTACTGGTCGATCATCAAGCTCTGGTCGCGCACTGTTTGGGCATTCGCGATCGCTATCAGTTAGTAGCTAGCGATCGTGTCCTGCTGTTTGCCGCATTTACCTTCGACCCTGCTCTAGAACAACTATTACCCGCTTTAATCACAGGTTGCCAGACGATCGTCCGAGGCGACAGGCTGTGGTCGGCAGTAGAATTGTGGAACCAAATCGATCGCCACGGCATCACCATTGCGGACTTGCCTACGGCTTATTGGCGACAATTAGTACCCGCTTGGCTCCAGAGCGATCGCGCCTTACCCGCCCAACTCCGCTTGACGATCGTCGGTGGTGAAGCACTCCTACCTGCGGATCTGCCAGCTTGGCAAGCATTGCAAACTGCTTCAGATCGATCGCTACCATTAATCAATGCCTATGGCCCCACAGAAACCACAATTACCGCACTGACTTATACCGTTCCGGCCAACTTTGAGGGCGAACGACTGCCAATTGGCTCGCCACTGCCCAATCGGCGGGCATATATTCTCGATCCGAGCGGTCAACTCTGTCCGATCGGCGTTCTGGGCGAACTATGTCTAGGCGGTGCCAGTCTGGCGGTCGGCTATTACCGCCAACCGACGCTCACATCTGCCCAGTTTGTCCCCGATCCGTTCGATCCCGAACCAGGAGCGCGGATGTATCGCACTGGCGATCTCGCGCGATATTTACCTGATGGTCAAATCGAGTATTGGGGACGGATCGATCGACAGGTGAAAATACGTGGCTTCCGAGTCGAATTAGCAGAAATTGAATCGTTACTGAGCGAACATCCCGCGCTGCAAGCGGTTGTACTCGATACTTACTATCCCACTCCCGGACAACAGCGGTTGGTCGCTTACTATGTCTGCCGATCGACAGATCTGGTGACGACAGCCGAGTTACAGCAATTCTTGGCCGCCAAACTGCCAGCATACATGGTGCCATCTGCCTTCATGGCGATCGATCGCTTGCCATTGACTCCCAGCGGCAAGATCGATCGTCAAGCCCTGCCGATCCCATCAGCCCTACCGGACGAACGCCGCGAGTTTGTCGCCCCCACTACCCCCACCGAGATTGCCTTGGCGCAGATTTGGGCAGCAGTGTTAGGACTGCCCCAAGTCGGTATTCATGACAACTTTTTTGCGATCGGTGGCGACTCGATTCTGAGTTTACAAATCATCGCCCGTGCCAATCAAGCCGGAATTAACCTGACCTTTAAACAGCTTTTTGCTCACCCCTCGATCGGCGAGCTAGCCCAAGTGGCTGGTATGGGTCAAATGGTACGGGCAGAACAGGGACTAGTCATCGGTGCGGTACCACTGACACCGATTCAGCAGTGGTTCTTCGCGCAAGAATTCTTAGCTCCCCACCACTACAATCAAGCCGTACTCTTAACTGTTCCGGCAGATCTAGCCACCGATTTACTCCAGCAGGCTTTAATCCACATCGTCAGTCATCACGACGCGCTGCGGCTCCAATTTACCACTGACGATCGGGGCTGGCACCAATATAATGCGCCACTGAGTGACTTACCACAACTTCAGATTGTGGATTTGAGTGACTTTAGCGAGGAAGATCGAGCCGCACAATTGACCGAACTCTGTAGTCAACAGCAGGCTAGTTTAGACTTAGGCTCTGGTTGTCTGCTCCAGGCGACATTATTTCAGATGGGTGCAGATCGTCCTCAGCGGCTGGCGATCGTCGCGCATCACTTGGTCGTTGATGGTGTCTCGTGGCGGATTTTATTAGATGACATTCAAACTGCTTACCAGCAACTCAGTCAAAATACAGCGATCTCGCTACCTGCCAAAACCACATCTTGGCAACAGTGGGCACAACAGTTAACCGCCGCCGCAGATGACTTTATTGACGAGTTAGCATACTGGCAAACCCAGGCACAGACCGACGAATCCTTACCCACCGATTACCCTGGTGAGAATACCGCGATCTCGACTGAGACAGTTTCGGTCGGACTGACACTAGAAGCCACTCAAGACCTATTGCGGCGCGTCCCTGCGGCTTATCAAACTCAAATCAATGATGTCTTGTTAGCCGCCCTAGCCCAAACAATTGCCGAGTGGACGGAGCAGTCAAAAATTCACTTCGATTTAGAAGGACACGGTCGCGAGGAGTTATTTACCGATGTGGATATCTCGCGGACGGTGGGCTGGTTTACGACGATGTTTCCCGTCTGTTTGCATCTACCCGATTTTCGAGAGCCGGGATTGCTCTTAAAAACAGTTAAAGAACAACTGCGATCGATCCCCCAGAAGGGCATTGGTTATGGATTATTGCACTATGTACGGCAAGAGCTACAACTGGGCGATCGGGCGGCGGCGCAAATTAGTTTTAACTATCTGGGGCAATTCGATCGAGTCCTCGATGGGGAAAGTGAATTCCAACTCGCTTCAGAGTCAGTGGGTTGGACGCAAGACTCGCGCGAACAACGCCAGCATCTGCTAGATATCAATGCCTTGGTGAGTTCCGGTCAGTTGCAGGTTGATTGGAGCTACAGTCATAATTTATTCGATCGACAGACGATCGAGCGATTGGCACAGGGTTTTGTGCGGAATTTGCAAGCCCTGATCGACCATTGTCTGGAACCTGCGGCTGGTGGCTACACCCCTTCAGACTTCCCCTTGACCACCTTGTCCCAAGTAGAATTAGATCGGCTGGTTGGCGATAATTGGCGACAGATTGCGGATATCTATCCCCTCTCGCCAATGCAACAAGGGATGTTGTTCCACACGGTTTACGCGCCCGAATCTGGTATGTATGTAGAGTTGGTTAATTGCACGCTGCAAGGAGATCTCAATCCAACTATCTTCCAGCAGGCTTGGCAACAGGCGATCGATCGGTATGATATTTTCCGCACTGGCTTTAGTTGGGGCGACTTGCCCGAACCGTTACAAATACTCTATCGAGAGGTCGATCTACCCTTCGCGCGGCAAGATTGGCAACAGGACACTCGATCGCAACAACTGCAAAAACTCTCGGCCCTAATCGATCGAGAACGCCAGCAAGGATTCGCGCTGGACGCGCCCCCATTAATGCGATTGCATCTGATTCAGTTGACTGCTGACACCTATGAATTTGTCTGGAGTAGTCATCATTTACTATTAGATGGTTGGTCGTTGCCGTTGGTATTCAAAGAAGTCTTTAAGGCTTACCACGCCTACGAGCAGGGTCTAGCCGGACAATTGACCCCCGCAACCCCCTATCGCAACTATATTGCTTGGTTGCAATCGCAGAATGTCGAGGCAGCTATAACCTATTGGCAGCAGCAGCTTCAGGGTATTGTCTCACCAACGCCACTAATTGCGCCGATCGATCGATCGACATTAGTCGATGGTCATAGCACGTTCAAACTACAACTACCGCAGGGAACGACAAAAATCCTCCAAGAATTCGCGCGTCAGCACCAGCTCACGCTGAGTAATCTGGTTCAAGGTGCATGGGCATTACTGTTGAGTCGCTATAGCGGCGATCGCGATGTGGTCTTTGGGGTGACTGTCTCTGGACGACCACCAACGTTGCTAGGAGTCGAAGAAATGGTGGGATTATTTATTAACACCATTCCTTGCCGCGTATCGATCGCCGATCGACAAGAGGTATTACCGTGGCTCCAAGCAATCCAAGCCCAGCAAGTAGCCAGCGAACAATACGCCTACACACCCTTAGTCAAGATTCAGGCTGCTAGCAATCTGCCCCAAAACGCCCCATTATTTGAGAGTATTGTCGTTTTTGAAAATTACCCAGTCAGCACGACTGCTAGTGGCAATGGCGATGGCGTAGAGATTGTCGCGATCGAAAGTCTCGAACAAACCAACTATCCACTTACATTGGTGGCTGTCTTAGAGTCCGAACTACTCTTAAAGATGAGCTACGACACGAGCCGATTCAGTGTACACACAGTAGAAAGAATGCTCGAACACTGTCAGCAACTGCTATCTGGCATCGTCACCCAACCAGAAATACCGATCGCGCAACTACCCCTACTCACCCCCGCCGAATTACACCAACGAGACAACTGGCAACAACCCCAGACCTACCCCAGCACCGAGTGCCTCCACCAACACTTCGAGCGCATCGCCGCCACCACACCCGAGCGCATCGCCATCAGTTGCGGTGAAGATCGCTGGACATACGCCCAATTAAACGATCGCGCCAACCAACTCGCCCATCACCTCCGGAGCATCGGCGTCACCACCGAAACCCTAGTCGGACTCTGCGTCGAACGCTCCCTCCACACCATCCTCGGCATCCTCGCCATTATTAAAGCAGGCGGAGCCTACGTCCCCCTCGACCCCGACTACCCCACCGAGCGACTCACCTTCATCGTTGAAGATGCTCACCTGAATATCATCCTCACCGCCGCCTCCAGCCGCGAGCGTTGTCCCCAACCTCACGAGCAGTTAATCTGTCTCGATCGCGACTGGGAAACGATCTCATCGCAACCCACCACCAATCCTCCCTCACAGACAACCCCAGAGCATCTGGCCTACATCATCTACACCTCCGGCTCCACCGGAGTCCCCAAAGGCGTACTCATCACCCACCACAACGTCCTGCGTCTATTTGCCAGCACCCAAGACTACTATCAGTTCACCAACTCTGATGTCTGGACGATGTTCCACTCCTACGCCTTCGACTTCTCCGTCTGGGAAATCTGGGGTGCCCTGCTCTACGGCGGTCGCCTCGTCATCGTCCCCTTCTGGATCAGTCGCTCGCCCGAAGACTTCGCCCACCTACTCCGACAAGAAGGCGTTACCGTCCTCAATCAAACCCCCTCCGCCTTCGTCCGGTTAATCCAATCCCCTGCCCTGAGTGACGAGACTACTTCACCACCAGCCTTGCGGTGGGTCATCTTTGGCGGCGAAGCACTAGATCTAGCCAGTCTCCAACCATGGTTCGAGCGCACTACTAGCGACTCAATACCACAATCAGCACAATTAGTCAACATGTACGGCATCACCGAAACCACCGTCCATGTCACCTATCGACTGATTACCCAAGCCGATGTCAATGCCGGACGCGGCAGTATCATCGGGCGACCGATTGGCGACTTACGCCTCTACATCCTCGATGCCGGACTCCAGCACCTGCCCATCGGCGTTGCAGGCGAGATCTATGTCGGTGGCGATGGGTTAGCACGAGGCTATTTACACCGCGACGAATTAACTGCCGAGCGATTTATCGCCGACCCCTTCATCCCGGGCGCACAATTGTATAAAACCGGAGATCTCGCCAAGTATCTACCCACAGGCGAATTAGAATACCTCGGTCGCAGCGACCATCAGGTCAAGATTCGCGGCTTCCGGATCGAACTTGGTGAGATTGAAACCATCTTAAGTCAGCATCCAGATCTCGTTCAAACCGTCGTGCTGGCAATAAGTAACGCTTCTGGGCAACAGCAATTAGTCGCCTACTGCGTCACCGCACCCGACATCGAACGGCAACCCAGTACCACCGAACTGCGAACATTCTTAGGCAGTCAGTTGCCCGATTATATGATTCCGGCAGCATTTGTAATGATGGCTCAGTTCCCACTGACGACTAATGGCAAACTCGATCGTAAGGCATTACCCGCACCAGACTTAAGTGCCGAATTAGCTACCAGTTACGTAGCTCCACAAACCGAACTGGAGCGACAATTAGCCGCAATCTGGGCGGATGTCTTAGGTCTAGAGCGGGTGGGACGAGAGGATAACTTCTTTGCTATTGGTGGCGACTCGATTCTGAGTCTGCAAATCATCGCTCGTGCCAATCAAGCGGGAATTCAACTGACACCCAAGCAACTGTTTACCTATCAGTCGATCTCGACGCTAGCACAGGTAGCGGGAACGGGAACGGCAATTACGGCGGAACAGGGTATCGTTACGGGGAACGTGCCGCTGACACCGATTCAGCAGTGGTTCTTAGCTCAAGAGTTACCGCACCCAGAGCATTTCAATCTAAGTATGTTGTTAATGGTGCCTCAAGAGCTGGATGCGGGATATCTGCAACAGGTGTTGACGGCATTGGTGAGTCATCATGATGCGCTGCGATTGGCAGTGACACCAAGCCAGGAGCAGGGTTGGCAACAATACCAGGCGGGGATGGGCGAGCTACCGCAGCTATCTGTCGTCGATTTGGGACAGTTATCAGTCCAGGAACAGACGGAGCGATTGACAGAGCTTTGCAGTCAACAGCAAGCGAGTTTGGACTTGGGAGTTGGTTGTCTGTTGAGTGCGACGCTGTTTGGCATGGGTGAGGGACAACCACAACGGTTGTTGCTGGTGGTGCATCATTTAGCGGTGGATGCGGTGTCGTGGCGGATTTTACTCGACGATCTGCAATTGGCTTACGAGCAGGTTAGTAGTGGTACACCAATCCGATTGCCAGCGAAGACGACTTCGTGGCGACAGTGGTCGCAGCAGTTGGCTGGGGCGGATTTTGGTGGGGAACTAGCTTATTGGCAGGGGCAAGCAGCCCAACAGGGTGCGAGTTTACCGCAGGATCTGCACGGGGAGAATACGGTGGGGTCGATGGCGACTGTTTCGGTGTCACTGGATGCGACGGTGACGGAGGAGTTGTTGCGACGGGTACCAGCGGCGTATCGGACGCAGATTAACGATCTGTTGTTGGCGGCGGTGGCGCAAACGATTGGGAACTGGACGGGCGAACAGCGAGTAGTGGTGGATTTGGAGGGACACGGACGGGAGGAGTTATTTGAGGATGTGGATATCTCGCGGACGGTGGGCTGGTTCACGACGCTGTTTCCGGTGTGTTTGCAGTTGCCGGATGAGGATTGCCCTCGGACGTTGATTCAGACGGTCAAGGAGCAATTGCGACAGATTCCCCAGAAGGGAATTGGGTATGGAATCTTGCGGTATTTGGCGGCTGATGAGTTGTTGAGTAGCCACCATCCAGCACCGATTGTCTTTAATTATCTCGGTCAAATCGATCGCTCTTTTAATGTTGAAGGTGAATTCCAACTGGCAGATGAGTCGGCGGGAGCAACGCAAAACCTCGAAGGGCAGCGACATCACACGATCGATATCAATGCCACGATCGTTGATGGTCAGTTGCAAGTGGATTGGAGTTACAGTACTAACTTGCACCAGCATTCGACGATCGAGTCTTTAGCCCAGCAATATCTGGCTAACTTAACCTCGCTGGTGGAGCATTGTCTGGAGCCAAACGCTGGCGGTTATACTCCTTCAGATTTCCCGCTGGCGCGACTGACTCAATCGACTCTCGATCGGATTGTGGGTGAAGATTGGCGCGAAGTAATCGATATCTATCCGCTCTCGCCGATGCAGCAGGGGATGCTGTTCCACAGTCTTTATGCTCCCGATTCGGGGGTCTACATGGAGGTGTTCCACTGTACGTTGCAGGGTCATCTCGATCTCCCCACTTTTTGTCAAGCTTGGCAACGGGTTATCGATCGCTATGATGTGTTCCGGACTGGTTTTATTTGGACTGATGTCGCGGAGCCGCTCCAATATGTCCGCAAACATGTATCCTTGCCATTTACTTACTACGATTGGCAAGAACTAGATCCCCAGCAACAACAGCACCAAATTAGCGACCTGCTAGCATCCGAACAACAGGGCTTCGATCTGACTCAGCCACCGTTGATGCGCCTCACGCTGGTTCGACTTACGCCCGATCGATATGAATTAATTTGGACGCATCATCACCTCTTGCTAGATGGCTGGTCGCTCCCACTGGTGTTTAAGGAAGTATTTGCCGATGTCACAGATACCGTTGTGCCGACGACCCCTTATCGTAACTACATTGCGTGGTTGCAAGCGCAAGATTTAGCCTCAGCTAAATCATTTTGGCAAGCACAACTCCAAGGCATCACCGCCCCGACACCCTTGCTGGCACTACCCATGCAGTCAGCGGCTGATGGCTACCAGACCTTGGAACGTCGTCTAGCACCAGCACATACGGCGATCGTGCAAGAGTTTGCACGGCAGCACCATTTGACCATCAATAATCTGATTCAAGGCGTTTGGGCATTGCTCTTGAGTCGTTATAGCGGCGAACGCGATGTGGTATTTGGGGTCACTGTTTCCGGTCGCCCCCCAGCTTTACCAGGTGTAGAAGAGATTGTCGGCTTGTTCATCAATACCTTGCCGATGCGCGTTACCGTCGCCGACGACTTAGCAGTTGTGCCGTGGTTGCAAACCCTCCAAGCCCAGCAGCAGGAGATCGATCGGTATTCTTATACCCCACTGATTGAGATTCAAGGCTGGAGTGATGTGCCCCGCAGTGAAAA
>NZ_PVWO01000732.1 GCF_003003845.1 Chamaesiphon polymorphus CCALA 037
GAGCTGGATGCACGGAAACGGGCACGTCCAGATCTAAATGGGAGGTGCGGGGTCTAATAGCCCCCATCGACCCAACCTGAGTGATGAAAATCGAGCGGAATCTCTAAAACAGTTGCAAGTTAAGCTTATTATGGTTACTACAGAATCCAAAATACTTTTACACGCTCTTTAATATCTTAGAGCAACTCCTCCACACGATCGATCGGCAAAGACCGACTGCCGTCGCCTACCGCCAGATTTACTCTGCGTCTTTGGTATCGTCGCTAGCCCCAAGTATTGCGATCTCTAGTTACGATCGAGATAAGGTGAGAGTTAAGGTTTCTCAAACCCGAGCCACCTCTCCCGAAAATGAAGATCGAACTTTGAATTAATTGTCCCTAATTTTAGAGAGAAAGATCCTAGTGTCTTCTAGAGCTTTAAATAAAAAGAACCCGAAACAGAAACCCGAAGAACCGATGGATCGTAAACCAGAAGATGGTAGATTCTTCGGTGGTATCGGTCAAATTGCTGGCGGTACGATTTTAGGTATCACCATGTTAACTAGTTCGATCGTTGCTGGCGGCTTAGTGGGGCTGGCAATTAGCTTTCGCAACTTACCAGACGTGCGGGTACTCCGCAGCTACGCACCGACCGAAACTACCTATATCTACGACGTCAAAGGGGTGCAGTTAGCCAGTTTGCACGACGAAGCCAATCGCGAAGTCGTACCGCTCAATCGGATTTCGCCCAACTTAAAACGCGCTCTACTGGCGATCGAAGACAGCCACTTTTACTATCATCAAGGGGTCAATCTGACTGGGGTGGGACGCGCAATTAGCACCAACTTCAAAAAAGGTGGCGTCACCGAGGGTGGTTCGACGATCACCATGCAGTTGATCAAAAACTTATTTCTCTCTCAAAAGCGACAATTTAGTCGAAAATTAGCTGAAGCAGTACTCTCGATTCGACTCGAACAAATTTTCCGTAAAGACGAAATTCTAGAAATGTACCTCAATCAAGTTTATTGGGGTCACAATAACTATGGGGTAGAAACAGCAGCCCAAAGCTATTTTAACAAACATGCCTCCGATCTTAATTTAGCAGAAGGGGCAATGATGGCAGGCGCAATCGCCGCACCCGAAAAATATAGTCCCTTTACTAATTTTAAAGCAGCTAAAAAGCGGCAAGAAGTAGTTTTGGCACGGATGGTCGAACTCAATTGGATTACCCCAGCCGAAGAACAAAAAGCTAAAGCCTATAAAATTAAACTCGGTAAGATCAAAACTTGGCAAAGTAGTAAATTACCCTTTGTTACCGATGCCGCGATCGAAGAACTCAATCAACGCTTCGGTCGTGAAACCGTCCGTAAAGGCGGGATGCGAATTCAAACCACGATCGATTATAACTTCCAACTCGCTGCCGAAAAAGTCGTTCAAAATGCTTACGATCGCCTAGGGAGAAGTAAGTATCAAATCAGCCTCGTCGCCGTCGATCCGCGCACGCACTTTATTAAAGCCATGGTGGGGGGCGTAGATTACAAAAAAAGTAACTTCAACCGTGCCATGTATGCAAATCGGCAACCTGGCTCCTCCTTCAAACCATTCGTCTTTTACACCGCCTTCGCTACTGGCAAATATTCACCCGAATCGACGGTATACGATACCCCCGTTCGCTATCGCGACGGTAGCGGCTACTATTCGCCGCGCAACTATGGCGGTGGTTATTCTGGCGCGATGAGCATTCGGAGTGCCATCATGCAGTCTACTAACATCCCCGCCGTGAAATTAGGTAAAGAAGTCGGCTTGGATAAAGTGATCCAAACTTGTCGCACCCTGGGCATTAAAAGTCCGATCGAACCCGTCGTATCATTACCATTAGGTGCGATCGGCGTTACCCCCGTCGAAATGGCTGGCGCATTTGCCACCTTTGCCAACAACGGCTGGCAATCCGAAACAACTACGATCCTCCGTGTCACCGACAGCGAAGGCAATATCCTCCTCGATAATACCCCCCAACCTCAACTAGTCCTCAACTCCTGGGCTACTGCGCAAATCAACAGCGCGCTCCAATCGGTAGTTAACGGCGGTACTGGTAAAGAAGCCGCAATCGGTCGTCCAGCCGCTGGAAAAACCGGAACCACCTCTTCAGAACGGGATGTCTGGTTTGTGGGCTACGTGCCCCAGC
>NZ_PVWO01000733.1 GCF_003003845.1 Chamaesiphon polymorphus CCALA 037
CAAATAACCACTACTAGGAGCGTCGCACCTGCGCCTGCGAGCCAAAATCGGTAACCCCGAAACCGGAGCCAGATAACACCGCCGACTGTGCCCCATAGCAAAATCCAGCCGAACTCCGCCAGATCGCTCCAGGTTGTAATTAAAGCGCGATCGTCCAAAATGTGACTGAGAATATTGCTCGTCATCTGAGCGTGAACCATCACTCCCGACATTTGGGGGACTTTGCCCAGATGCCAGGTATCGCCGTTATTTTGCCCGACATAGCCAATTAGGACTGCTTTACCCGCGATCGATTGTCGGTATTTGGTGGCAAAGGTATCGCGCAATAGCTCGTCCACACTTATCTGGGTGGCTAATTGGGGTGTATTGCGGTAGTTGAGCATTACTTGAAAACCGCGTAAATTATCCCGTGCGGTAGTCGATCGATAGCCGCCGATACTGGTAGGGAGTACTGCTAATTTACGGTTGCCGATCTGAATATTGCCATCTTCGGCTTCATCAGCGGTGACACCTAGATATTTTAATGCCAAGCGCATGCTCAGAGCATGGTCTGTCGTACAACCACGATCGACAGGTGCCATCCCCAGTACTTGGCGGCGGATTGTGCCGTCGGGATCGAGGCTGAAGTTGGTAAATCCTACGCGATCGGGCTGAACGCCAGATGGTGCAGGGACTCCCGGAAATTTTTTACTATTGCCAGACATTAGACAGGGGCTGACGATCGCATTTTGTTGTTGGAGCAAATTAGTTAAATCGCGGTGTCCTTCTCCAAATTTGAGATCGCGATAAATATCTAGCCCGATCGCTTTGGGTTGGTACTGTTGCAGCTTTTGGAGTGCTTGGAATAATACGCGATCGCTGACTGGTGTATCTCGATCGATACTGATGATGACAATCCGGTTGTCTGGCGGTTCGGCAATCGGGCGGAAATTCATCTCTAGATCGTATGCGGCAAGTTCGACGGGTTCTAGATAGCCCTGACTGCGCACCCCCCAAATTGCCGCCGTCGTGGCAAGCGCGATCGCGGCGATGTGCGTCCATTTCAGCCGCTTTGCTGGTTGGGGGTAAAAAGATTTCCACGTCGGGAGTTCGACTGTCGGGTTCCAAAATACGACAGGGAGCCAGGTAGCGCAAGGGAAGTCAGATTCAATCTCTTTGAGCCTTTGTCTGGCATCGGCGACGGCGATGAGTAAAGAATTGCCACTCTCAAAGCTGCGGAGGAAGGCTTGCAAGAAATCTTGGGCTACCCGATTGGGAATCGCTTCGCGCATGACGATCGCGGTAGGCAGATCGAAAGCCGCCAGACTTGCCGCCACTCCCAGCCCACTACAGCAGTTAAAAATTGCTAACTTTAACCCCCGCCCGATCGCCGCTGTTACGGCAGGTCTGAGGTCGTTGAGGGTCACTGATTCTGTCGGGTTGAGGTGGATCGCCCCGACGTTAGTTTCGCTGCCGTGTCCGGCAAAAAACAGCAAATCCCAGCCGCGATCGTCACTGAGTTCGGCGTGGAGTTGGGCGACACTCGGCTCGACGAGCGTCACCACATCCGCACGTAAATGGTGGATAAATTCGGCATCCGCTGCCAAATCGATGCCCGTACAATCGCCAAACACCGCTAGGATTCGAGGTTTGCTGCGGGTGGAATGGCTGGTTTGACATTGGTAAATATGGAGACTAAAGGTAATTTCGGCTTGCTGGCTGTCGGCGAGCGCGCTCCAACAGTGCCAAGGTAAACGATAAATTCGATCGTCTTCAGTCGCGATCGAGATCGTCACTTCCGCTCCATCCGCGATCGCCGCTTGCCGCACTCGATCGCCGATCTGTCCAAACGAGCTACAATCGAGCCATTGCTGCATTCCCAGCTCTAAATCCGCACGGATCTGTCCGAAACTAGTTACGGCAAAACCAGTCACCCCCGCCGGATCGAGTTCGATTTCTGCGCCATCTCCCCGCACCGGATGAGCGTAGTTTTCATAATAAGCAGCATAATAAAACTGCCACTGGTTATAGAGATCTTGTAATTCTGAGTTGCTAGGCAAACTACCTTGTAGCCGAGCGACTAGTTTGCCATTGACTTCCAATCGACATTCAATTCGATCGAATCCACCATTTAAACTCCCCGCTCCTAAGCTTAGAAATACTGCGATCGACATTTGAGAG
>NZ_PVWO01000187.1 GCF_003003845.1 Chamaesiphon polymorphus CCALA 037
CTTCACCGATCGTATTTATTTGCTTACTTTGTTTGCTCAATTTGCTATCGATCGAGCATACTAAGTAATGAAGAGCCGTAAATAGAGATGTAGTTATCCTGGCTACTTAATGCACCAACCTACTCGATCGATCGATCGCTAACACCGCGCACGATCCGCGATAGCTCGGATTTTTCATCGACGCTAATCCGACTGGGCGAACCACTAATAATCCCCTCATAATTGCGGAACGAATCTTTAATTTCCGCCCCATCTTTACTGATCGTATATTCGTGAATGCCCTTATCGTGCCACGAGCCGCGCATTTTAAAGACATTAAGCGCGCGCGCCATTTCACCCCGAATCTCGACATATTGCAACATCAAAATCGTATCGGTAATCGTCGAAATATGCGAATCCGTAATCGAATTAGCTCCCATAAACTGGTCGGAAGTATTCGTAAAAAATCCCGTAATTTCTTCTTGCTTTGCATAACCCGTCACGCCAATCACGAACTGTCTGAACGAGTTATTACTCACCCCGCGTGCCAAAGCAGAGAGCGAATCGATCGCGATCCGATCGGGTTGAAAATCGGCAATCTCTGACTTGATTGTTTGTAAATGATCCTCCAATCCGGCAGACTCAGGATAAGTACACAGAATTTTCAGCAATCCTTTTTGCTCCAACTCTTCAAAATCGATCCCCCAAGAAGAAGCATTCCGCGATAATTGCGCTCGCGACTCCTCATAGGCAAACAAAATCGCCCGTTCCCCAGCCAAACAAGCTTCTTGAATGAATTTGCTCACCAGTAGCGTTTTGCCCGTCCCAGTGGCTCCTGTGGCCAAGATAATCGAATCTTTGAAATATCCACCACCACACATCGCATCCAAAGCTTTGACGCCAGATGATACCCGGACATTCGATGACTTCTGGGTGAGCCGCATCGCACCCAACGGGAAGATATTAATTCCGTTGTTGGTAATCGTAAAGGGATACTCCCCCTTCATGTGCGTAGTACCCCTAAGTTTGAGAATTTCGATCGTCCGCCGCCGCCGCTCGCCTTCGAGCACATTTCGCACGATCGCGACATTATCCGAGACGAATTCTTCAACTCCAAATCGCGCCACTGGGCCGTATTCTTCGACGCGCTCGGTGGTCATAATTGTAGTTGCACCCATCTGTTTGAGTCGTGCTACGAGCCTGAAAATTTCTCGCCTCACTACCGATGCCGCATCGTATTGTTGAAAGATGGCCGTGACAGAATCGATCGATACTCGCTTGGCTTTATATTTGACAAACGCATACTGAATCCGCTCGATCAAAGCAGATAGGTCAAAATTACCGACTACTTCTTGGCCTTCAGGATCTGGCGATGCATCGAGAATAAATAGCTTACCATCATCGATTAATTTTTGCAGATCCCAACCAAAACTATGGGCATTTTTGATGATATCGGCAGGTGACTCTTCAAAGGTTACAAAGACTCCAGGCTCATCAAAGTAGTAAATCCCGTTATAGATAAATTGGACGGCTAGCATGGTTTTTCCCGTTCCTGACGTGCCACTAAGGATCGTCGTTCTACCACTAGGTAGACCACCATGCGAGATGTCATCAAAACCTTCAATCATCGTGCGAATTTTCTGCACGCCCAATGGATTTAGCGGTAATTCTGATAATTGATTCGTACTGGTCATTACAGAGATTGGAAAAATTTCTAACTAAACAACTGATTCAACTCGATCTATTAATGAGCTGCGCTCGGATATTGGACTGAAACGATCTAAAAATCTCCGTCTCGCTCGGATAATTCTTCATAGAGCAGATCCAAGCCAATTAATACTTTTTCGCGATCGGATAAATCGCCAATAATTTTTCGCACTGGTGGCGGTAGAACTTTTGATAGTGTAGGCGTTGCCAGAATCTTATCCTCTTCTGCTAGTTGGGGATTTTTTAGTACATCAATTACTTTAAGCGCATATACGCCTTTAAACTCTTCTTCTAATATATTCTTTAGAGTTCGTAGTGCTCTAACCGAATTAGGCGTATTTCCCGCTACATAAAGCTTCAAAACATAAGTTTTCATTAGTGGAGTCATAAATTGAAACTATATTAAAGGATCGGTTGTAAAAATCAAATTGGAATATTTGAAGATTGCGATCGCCATCGTGGTGTTGTAGATTTGGCGGTGAATCGATGACGCTCTCCGATGGTAAACGATCCAAAATTGTTCGATGGTTGGCGATGAATAGCAGTGTCGATCGCAGTGCGGCTAAAGTTGAAGTCGCTCTCCACCAACCCAATCGGCTCGCTCGTCGGTATCTCTTCATTAGAGCATCGATAATTAGCAGCCATCACAATGATTGCATCGATCGGCAACTGTGGCTCAAAATATTATGGGAGATCGTAATGCGAACGAGTGTGACGATCGATATGTAGATGAATGCACCAGAATTGTTAGCAGTGCCTCTGCCCTTGGGAGTATCTTACCGACACTTATTTACTATTGCAATCCATCGTTACTACATCTCGCGCGGAATCGATCGACGATACATCTCGCACAGATGGGCAATAATGTCAATCAGTGTCAGGCGATAATCTAGCAAAATTTCCTCGCTACGTCCTTCCAATTTTAACTGGTCTGAGAATTCTTCCATCAATTCCATGTGAATCTTGACAATTTCTGACACGGCAAGATCTCTAAAGAATACCGCACTAACGAATTCATCGATCTGGAGATCGATTTGCGTACTGTCGGCAAAATATTCGAGGACGATGTGGCGATACTGTAACTTTAACGCGTCGAGCAGCTCTTGCTTTTGGCGGCGATCGAGGTGGCGGAAAAATTGGCTGGGATTACGTCTGTAATAAACGGCCAAATATCCCAAGCGTTCGGTGAGTTTCTGCGATAGGCGGCTTTGCTGTTGGCGCAGAAAGTTTGGCTCAGGGATATGCTGCTGAGTCTCGACTTTGGCAGGTTGCTCCCGGCTAGTGGCTGAGGTAATGGGAGTGAGATTCAAAAATTTGTCGATGGCTTTATCGATAGCCGTTCCAATGTCCGACATTTGGGTGACTGGCAACGTTACTTCAGATGGCTGATAAATGTAACTGCTAGCAGATGGATTGGCAACAGCCAGTGGCTCGTGGCTGGGTGCATTATCTGGACTCAATCGATGTACGATGGCTACAGGCAAAATCAGCCCCCTCGCGTATAAAGCCTCGATCGCTGGGAGCAATTGCTGCTCGGAATAAAAAACCAAACAATCTAGGTCGTACTTCGTCTGTTCTACATAGTCTAAAAATTCTGCTCGATCGGTAAAATACTTGACCGTGTAACGCTCGACACTTAAATTTTGACCCAACAGCGCAAATAAATCCGCAGAGTCAGCCAAAACTGCAATTGTGAGAGAACCAGACAAAATAATTTACACTCGCTAAAGATGCTAACAACTAGCTACATCATGTCGATCGAAGTACTAGCAATTAACCATAGAGTCTCTTCTAGTTAGCAAAGTTTGGATACTTCGATCGGTTCGCGATTTGACAGTAATACATTAGTACTAGTGTTTGCCAAAATCCCAACCCAGATAAACTTAATGTTTATTTCACAATCATAGCACTCAGTTTCCGCAAACAGTAGCATCATTTCTAAAAATTGTGACAATTGGCTATCGATCGAGACAAGATCGGGTAGGGGTGGATGAGTGGATGAGTGGATGAGTGGATGAGTGGATGAGTAATGAGTAATGAGTAATGAGTAATGGGTAGGGATTGTGGATTGTGGATTGAAAATGTCCTCCCAGTATCCCAGTCTCCCCCTCTCCCAACTCCCAACTCCCCGCAATTACAACTTCAAAGACTCAGTATTCACCTTCGATTCTCTGGCGAGGGCGACTTTGCCAGTCCGAGCGATCTCCTTGATCCCAAATTTCTGCAAAACTTGGACGATCGCGACAATCTTACCTGGATCGCCGACTACTTCCAATGTCAGCGCATCTTCGGCCACATCGACCACTCGCGCCCGAAAAATATGTGCTAGCTCGATAATTTCCGATCGATGCGTGCTAGTTGCATTGACTTTAAGGAGCATCAATTCGCGCTCTACGCAAGGCACGTCGGTAATATCTAAGACCTTAAAAATATTCACCAGCTTATAGAGTTGCTTCGTCAGTTGCTCGATCGCGCGATCGTCCCCATTGATTACCATTGTCACCCGCGATCGACCTTCTTGCTCCGCAGGCCCAACCGCCAGACTTTCGATATTAAAGCCCCTCCGGGCAAATAATCCCGCAATCCGAGTCAGCACTCCGGCTTCATCTTCAACCAACACAGATAGAGTATGTTTCATCGCGAATTTAGGTATTAGGTCTTAGGTATTAGGTCTTAGGTATTAGGTGTTAGGTATTAGGTGTTAAATCGGTAACTACATGTCTTACTGTCTAAAGCCCAACGCCTAGAGCGATTGAGCCTAATCCCTAAAGCCTAAAGCCCAATCCCTAAAGCCTAAAACCTAAAGCCTAAAGCCTAACACCTAAAGCCTAACGCCTAACTATCGCGTTATATTGTCCCACAATTCCCGATTGTCACAATCTTAAAAAAAATGTAGTTATCTGCGGATTTACCTGTAAATACCCCACATAATAGATAGGGTTTATGTTTTTATATGGAGTATTGCAATCGTGGGTTTCTTCAAAAAACTATTTGGAATGGAAAAGCCAGCAAATGCTGAAGTCAATCCAGCTCCTGCTGCTGACGCTACAGATCCAGAAACAGGTGGAGAAGTAGCTCCTGAGCGGATGGGAGTTAATGGTGAATACGACCAAAGCGGTTTAGCCAAAAGAGTCGCCGTCGCTTTTGATGAAGACGCATCCGTCACTGATGTCGATACGCTCTGGGTCGCTCAAACTGGTAGCAGTGTCGTACTCAAAGGTTCTGTCCCCAGCCAAGATATTCTCGATAAAATGGTCGAGCTGGCTAGTGGTGTTTCTGGAGCTAGCGATGTCAACATCGACCAAGTAACAGTGGGTTAAACCATTTTTACTCTACCCTATAGCCGCTCTCTGCAACTGGTGGTAGGCTGTCGGGCCGATCTAGGGTTTGCCAACTCAGATCTGAGCCTGACTCTACCGCCGCTGCTCTAGTCTCAGCAGCAGTCGTACTAGCGGAGCGAAATTGCTTCGTCGCCAACGAGTCGATCCAATTGCGAATCTGACAATTGACTACATCTGGAATCTCATCGTGGGCGCAATGTCCGGCAGCTTCGAGATTTATCAATTCGAGTAACGGATTCAACTTGAGTAAAATTGCCGCTGTTCCGGGTGGGATCATCCGATCGTCACTACCCCACAGCAATAACATGGGAATCTGCATCTGGGGCAACAACTTCCGAATATTAGGCGAAAACTTACTACTGGTCATCCCTTGCATAATTCGCACAAACGCCGCAGGAGCCTCGCGTTCGAGTGCTGGAGTCAAAAACAGGTCGAGTAATTCCTCCGTGACGCGCTCGGGATTGGCATAGGCAATTTTAGCCCATTTCCGCGCCACATTAGGCCGACTCACCACTCGAAATAAGGCATGGAGGAGCGGCGGATTGAGAATAACTTTTTTGACGCCATTAACCAAGGGTTGAAGCGATCGCGGAATCATTTCCTGCTCTGCCGATAGATCGGGCAAACTCACCATTACCAGCGTCGCCGCCATTTCTGGATGTTTGGCCGCAGCTACCAAAGCCACTAACGAACCGATCGAATTACCGACCAAAATCAGCGGGCGACCGATAAAAGTCTGCCAAAAATCATACACCTGATCTACCCATAAGTCGATATCGTACTCGATATTCGGCTTGCGCGAGCCACCCCAGCCGATCAGATCCAATCCATACACGGTATGCTCGGCGGCCAAAAATTCGAGGTTGTGCTGCCAATGACCGATCGACGCACCAAAGCCATGTATCAATAAAACTGGTGGCGCACTACTCGCTGCCGTACTACATCGCTGGTAAGTGTACCGAGTTTGCCAGCCCCGCCACACCCAATCGCGCTGATTTCCGACCTTTTGATGCCAAGTCCGCAACATACTATCTCCTCTGATGCCTGTCGATCGCCAATCTGGTAAAAAAGACAAAAATTAAGCTTAAAAAATATTAAACTTACGCTCCCAATATAAATAATTTGGGTAAAATAGTTGTATAAGCTAAATATTGCTAGATATTTTAGTTTAGACCGATTTTACAGCAAGCTGTAATTGAGGATAACCATACCACTTACCACCAGAACCTCCCATAGCTATTAAATCACCCATAATCGAAAAAAGACGCACCCGCGATCTTCCTCAAATCAACGAACGGATTCGCTTTCCGCAAATTCGCGTTATCGGTACCGACGGCGAACAACTAGGCATTCTCACGCCCAGAGAGGCGCAAGAGATGGCGGATGAAAACGGACTAGATTTAGTTCTCGTCAGCGACAAGGCCGACCCTCCCGTGTGCCGGATTATGGACTACGGGAAGTATAAGTTTGAACTAGAAAAGAAAGCAAGAGAAGCGAAGAAGAAGCAGCATACCGCAGAAGTCAAAGAAGTCAAAATGCGGTACACGATCGAGGAACATGACTACCAAGTGCGAGTTAGTCAAGCCGATCGATTTCTCAAGTCTGGCGATAAAGTCAAGGCGACGATTACATTTCGCGGACGCGAGATCCAGCATAGCGATCTAGCCGAAAAAGTGCTCAAGCGAATGGCCGACGACCTCAAGGAAGTAGCTGAAGTTCAGCAATTCCCTAAAAAAGAAGGTCGCAACATGATGATGTTACTTTCGCCTAAGAAAGCTTAACCGCCGCGATCCCAGCTTGCCGATCGATACAAATTGATACATCTGAAACACGAAAGCAAGTGGCGGACAAAGTTAACAAAACATAACATTTACCAATAGCTATTCTTGGCGGTGAGACTTACTGGTCTGGCCGCCTTTTTCATGCGCCACAATCGTTGTGGTTGTATAGATCCCCCTCGATGGTACACATATAAAAGACTCTTATCACGATCGTTAAAAGATCGAAACCAAAACTTATACACTTGCTGATATAGTTAGTTTTAACAAGAAACGTCAACTGGTTCCTGAAGGTTAGGAAATTTATGGCTTACGCGCAAACTCAAACTCAGGCTAAGGCTGGGTATAAGGCTGGTGTACAAGACTACCGTTTAACTTATTACACGCCTGACTATACACCCAAAGATACAGACTTACTCGCAGCTTTTCGGATGACTCCCCAACCCGGAGTTCCCGCAGAAGAAGCTGGTGCTGCTGTAGCCGCTGAGTCTTCCACAGGTACCTGGACAACTGTTTGGACTGACTTGTTGACCGATCTCGATCGGTACAAAGGTCGTTGTTATCACATCGAACCAGTTCAAGGTGAAGACAACCAATATTTTTGCTTTATTGCCTATCCTTTAGACTTATTTGAAGAAGGTTCCGTTACCAACATGCTTACCTCATTAGTAGGTAACGTATTTGGTTTCAAAGCCTTACGTGCATTACGTTTAGAAGACTTACGCGTTCCTGTTGCTTATCTTAAGACCTTCCAAGGTCCTCCTCACGGGATCACTGTAGAGCGCGATAAATTAAATAAATATGGTCGTCCGTTGTTAGGTTGTACGATCAAACCTAAACTCGGTCTATCTGCTAAAAACTACGGTCGTGCGGTTTATGAAGTACTCCGTGGTGGTTTGGACTTAACCAAAGACGACGAAAACATCAACTCTCAACCCTTCATGCGTTGGCGCGATCGGTTCTTGTTCGTTCAAGAAGCAATCGAAAAAGCTCAAGCAGAAACAGGCGAAATCAAAGGTCACTACCTCAACGTGACTGCGCCTACCTGTGAGCAAATGATGGAACGCGCTCAATTCGCTAAAGAAATTGGCACGCCCATCATCATGCATGACTTCTTAACTGGTGGTTTTACTGCTAACACTACCTTGGCGAAATGGTGTCAAGCTAACGGGATCTTACTGCACATTCACCGCGCAATGCACGCAGTAATCGATCGTCAAAAAAATCATGGTATTCACTTCCGCGTTTTGGCTAAATGCTTGCGGATGTCCGGTGGGGATCACCTTCACTCCGGTACCGTTGTCGGTAAACTCGAAGGCGAAAAAGGTATCACCATGGGTTTTGTAGACCTAATGCGTGAAAACTACATCGAAGAAGATCGCTCTCGCGGTATTTTCTTCACTCAAGATTGGGCTTCTATGCCTGGTGTTATGCCTGTTGCTTCTGGTGGTATCCACGTTTGGCACATGCCCGCACTAGTTGAAATCTTCGGCGACGATTCTTGTCTCCAGTTCGGTGGTGGTACTGCTGGACACCCATGGGGTAACGCTCCTGGTGCAATGGCCAACCGCGTCGCACTCGAAGCTTGTATCCAAGCACGTAACGAAGGTCGTAACCTCATGCGTGAAGGTGGCGATGTCCTCCGTGAAGCTGGTAAATGGTCTCCAGAACTAGCTGTTGCTCTCGAACTCTGGAAAGAAATCAAGTTTGAATTTGAAGCAATGGATACTCTGTAAAATTAGTGGATAGTGGATAGTGGATAGTGGATAGTAGTAATAAATACTTAATAGCAAATCCCTATTCACACTTCATTAATTTCGGTAATGGATCGCAAACAAGTTGCCAAAGCTACGACAAAAGTAATCTCTAGCTACTTGACTTATCAAGCAATGCAGAGTGTTCTGAGCGAATTGACTGAAATGAATCCCCCACTAGCACTGTGGTTGCGCGGTTTCTCTGGTCAACAAATTCTCCAAGATGGCGAAGTCTATTTGCAAGCACTCCTAGCGCAAAACCAGGAGTTAGCCTTCCGAATTATGACGGTAAGGGAGCATCTAGTCGAAGACATCATGGAAGATTTACCAGAGATGGTGCTTCATGACATCAAACTCAAAAACTCTCAGCATCGCAAGCAGCAGCTAGAGAGGCTCTCACAGCTATCCATTACCGAACCTACCAGCCAGATCGAATCAGCGTCTGAATAACGCACAGTTATCGAGGCGTACCTTTACCTCAACTATATTTAACCGTAGAGCACCAATCGAATGCAGACTTTATCTTACTCCCGTTATTTCGAGACTTTTTCGTACTTGCCACCATTGAGTGATGCTCAAATCACCAAGCAGCTTCAGTACATGCTCGACCAAGGTTATATTCCTGGTGTTGAGTTCAGCAAAGACTCCGAGCCTACCCAGCACTACTGGACACTCTGGAAGTTGCCTTTATTCAACGCTACTACTACTAACGAAATCTTGGCTGAAGTACGTGCTTGCCGCAGTGAATACGGTCATTGCTACGTTCGCGTTGTTGGTTTCGACAACATCAAACAGTGTCAAGTATTGAGCTTTATCGTTCACAAACCATAGTAGAGCGAGTCAGCTATCTGTAGTTCTAACTTTTTGGAACTAATATTTGTAGAGAGAGCAGAGAATTAATTTTCTGCTCTCTTTTTTTGGAGCTTGTGATAAATTTTACTAATATATTTCAACAACATACTTACGAATAGAGCAGCTTCGAGTGGGTACTATTAAGCTATAATGACGATACTTTTTGTCGCATAAGTACTCTTGTAATCTTTAAATAAACACCACATGAAAAGATTTTCGATCGTTTGTGGATTAATTATTGCTTCTACTCTAGTCCCCGTTCGCGCGATCGCGGCTACATTCAGTCAATTAGTTGTCTATGGCGATAGTCTTTCCGATTTAGGACGAGCAGCCGACGCAACAAGTGCTCTTCCTCCTGCACTCAAATTTCCAGCTTATCCAAATGGAGGTGGCAGATTTTCTAATGGGCCGATCTGGGTCGAATACCTGGCAGACAAATTAGGTATCGATCGCAATCCTGTAACTAATCCTAATTTTGCTGCTAAGAATTTTGCGATCGGTGGTGCTACAACTAGTACGGTCAATATCGGGCAGCCTTTGTCGTCTAGCTTCATTGGCATCCAAACACAAGTAGATAATAATCCAATTAGCGATCCTGCGGCACTTTATGTGATTTGGGGGGGAGCCAATGATTATTTATTGGGTGGGGTTACCGATCCAACTACACCTGTAGCCAATTTGGCTGGTGAAATTACTACTTTAATCGGGCTAGGTGCTACAAATATTTTAGTGCCAAATTTACCAAATTTAGGTGCTCTACCCAGTACGCGAAACCTTGGCAG
>NZ_PVWO01000188.1 GCF_003003845.1 Chamaesiphon polymorphus CCALA 037
CCGGAGGGGTGCCCGAAGGGCGGGGTGGGTTAGATCTCCACTCCGCACCAACCATCTCCCAACTGCTCCGCCTTTAAAAATCACCCAGGGTAAAGTAGTTCGGTGGTATCGGTGATATTCGATCGAAGTTAGCAGGTGCCAGTGAAGATCTACCCACCCCGCCTTTCAGGCACCCCTCGGAGGAGGGGATTTTTTGAGAGATTAGTTAGTGTGGAGGCTATTATTGACAATATCCAAATTGGATTAGCGATCGGGAATTCGCGCTATCATTGGGCTTGGTTTTTAAATACCAAACTTCAATCTAGTTGGGATACCGAATATCTCACACCAGACCGATCGATCGAGTCATTTCCAGTCGATTTTCAAGTACTAATTAAAGAAACTCAAGTTCGGGTAGATACCATTCCGATCTATCTAGTTTCTGTCGTCCCCAGTCAAACAGAAATCTGGCAAAGATTACCACAAACTCAAATAATTACTTTGGCAGATATTCCCTTACAAAATCTCTATCCGACACTCGGAATCGATCGAGCATTAGCAGCCTTTGGCGCGGGTGAAGTTTATGGTTATCCAGTATTAGTAATCGATGGCGGGACGGCATTAACGATTACAGGTATCGACGATCGACGTAATTTTAGCGGCGGCGCAATTTTGCCAGGATTGAGATTGCAAATTCGCTCTCTATATTCGGGTACTGCTGCATTACCAGAAATAACATTGCCCCAACAATTACCGCCCCGCTGGAGCGACAATACACAAGGAGCGATCTCTAGTGGAATTTTACATACAATTAGCGCGGGAATTAGGGATTTTATTCGAGATTGGCGAAAATTATTTCCAGAAAGTCAAATAGTTTTTACTGGTGGCGATGGCGAACTTTTAGTTACATATTTACAGTTAGATTCGATCGCTCTTATCCCATTTAATAGATATTTACTGTTTTATGGACTAGCATCTATTTTGTATTAGTGATTATGAACTTAACAGCACAACAGATAATAGACCAAGAGGGTCATCTAAAAGGATTCTTTCCATTTGTAGAAATAGCTATCGATTTGAAACAATTACCATTCGATTTTCAAATAGCTTTTTTTGCATCCTGCTATGAGCGAGCACTTCCGATATATATGCTTGTCAATGGACGTGTAGGCTGGGGTGATATATCCATTCTTCGCTCTGTCGGAGATGATTTATGGAAAATTGCAGGTGGGATGCAGATTCAAGAGGAAACTATCAAAAATATAATTTGCAAAGTAGCCGAAATATTTATTGAAGATGATGAGAGCGATAATGAAGATGATGAGAGCGATAATTATTATGCAGAAAGCCGTGATGGGGTAATATACGTCCTGATTATTGAAGAATTTTCGAGATTTATAATACAAATATTGAATTATATCGAGCGAGATACTCCTGAAAATTATTTACAAATTTTTATAAACTTACTTTATATTATGCGTGAATATTTCTCCACTCATTTTCCTAATATAGATCCAGAATGGGAATTTAAAAAATCAGGGCGTAAACAAAGAATGATAGAGTTAAATACAGCAGAGATGCAAGCTGAGATATGCAAAGAATTGGAAGATCTCGACTTTCTTGAAAAAACACCTAAACTCACGCCTGAAATACTAGCAACTTTCAGAGCTAATGCTGCTTGTGCTCCCGGAATGAGTATCTTGGGTTCTCTTGATGAGGTTAGATCTAATTTAGAATGGTGAGTTGCTAATCTACTTAAAAATACTCACCACAATTCGACTTCTTCTCGATCGACTTGAGCCTGAATCCGATCGATAAATTGTTCGATTTCCTTAGCAATATAGGGCATTGATTCTTCTGGAAAACTAAAATCTGATGACTTAATTAATTTATACTCAGATTTCTTGACTGCACGGGCACAAGCTTGACTTTGCTCGACGATCGATCGATCGTCGGCGTCGCTTTGTAAAACTAATAATGGTGGTCGAAATTGAGCTAATCGATCGGCAACTAATTCGCGACGAATTTTGGTAGTCGATCGCTGAAAGAATAACTTACATGTAGTTGGATACTTCTTAAAAAAACTCCAGTAAGCTTGTCTTTTTGCTAACGGATCGACATCATCGCCGATCGATGTCATGACTTGTAAGCCATTTAGCCAGAGCGTAAATAGCCAAGGTTGGGAAAGCAAAAATTTCGTCGGACGACCGTATTGTTGCCAGTTAGGAAGTGTATATCCTTCTGGGGAAATTGCCACTACGCCGCGTACTAAATTGGGATGTTTTAATGTATAACTCAAGGCAATCCAGGCACCGAGCGAGTGTCCGATTAAATACACCGGACGATGCAGCTTCAGTGCAGTCAAAAACTCGTGGAGGGAATCGACTTCTAACTCGATCGAATCTGGTACCCGATTGGCAATCGAATTACCATATCCGAGCAAGTCTACAGCAAAACAATGGAACTTCGGGGCTAGTTGCTCGATAATTCGCTCCCATTGATGATTATCGTGCCAGCTACCATGCAAAAATATCAGTACGGGGAGATCGAGATCGCCTGCTTCACGCCAGAAGATTTGGCCTGCTGAGAGCTTAATGTGAGAACTGTGGTAGAGCATAGGGGCTAAATACTAGGGGTTGGGAGTTGGGAGTTGGGAGTTGCCGACGCTTTAGCAAAACCTTGTAGCCAGACAAGACAGGGAATGAGAAACAGGAAAAATTTGGGATGTTATAACAAATCTCTACAAACTCCCAACTCCCAACTCCCAACAACCCTCTAACAATTATTAACTAGCGACTAGTGTTACCTACATTCATAAGCGATCTACTAGCAATTTTGGTGCGCGATCGCTTATGATAAGATTTGCTGAAGCTACGTCCGGTCGGATTAACCTCTGACAGTTAGGTTCGATCGAATATTTTATTTTATTGAGACGGCTCAGGATTTTTAGCACAGCCATGACAGCTCCAATCCCGATTGGGTTGGCAAATGTTACTTATCGTTTATTTTTACAGAGGCAAATATGGCAAAACGCCGCAACCTGAAGAAGGAAAAGGCGGAGCGTAATCAAGCATACGCTCGTAAGTTTAGAAAACGCCCCACTGGCGGTCGGATGTTCAAATCCAGATTCCGTCCTCAATCTAATGGTACTTCGGCTGAGGAAGATAACGAAGATACCTCCGCAGCAGCAACCTAGATTAGAGAGTAGAGGGTGGCGGGTAGCGGATGAAATCGCGCCGAGGTTTCCTCGGCGTGCGTTTCACCAAGCAGAGAGTAGGGAAGATATTAACTTCCATACCGTAATTATCCACCACCGCTCCTACTCACCAATTTGAATTTTGGCACGCTCGATCGCTTGACGAACTCGATCGAATCCAGTTCCACCATAACTATTTCGCGCTGCTACTACTTGCTTGGGATCGATCGCTGCATAGATATCCTCGGCAAATGCTGGATGTAGCTGTTGCCATTCAACTAGGCTCAGATCCTTGAGTAGTTTGTTTTGGCTCAAACAAGTTTTAACCACCTTACCGACGAGATTGTAAGCTTCGCGGAAGGGCACACCTTTAGTTGCCAGATAATCGGCGACATCTGTGGCATTGGCAAAATCAGATGCTACGGCTTCAGCCAAGCGTGCGGGACGAAATTCGATCCCTTCTTGGATTAGGATGGTCATCGCTTCCAGGCAAGCTTGGACGGTATTGACGGCATCGAATAAAGCTTCTTTATCTTCTTGCAAGTCCTTATTATAGGCTAGAGGCAATCCCTTCATCATCACCAGCATCGCTTGAAGATGCCCGAACACGCGTCCGGTTTTGCCGCGTACTAATTCTGGCACGTCAGGGTTCTTCTTTTGAGGCATGATACTCGAACCCGTGGCACAACGATCGGTCAAGCTGACAAAGCGAAATTCTTCCGACGCCCAGATAATGACTTCCTCAGCCAAACGGCTTAAATGTACCATAATCAGACTGGCAGCACCGAGAAACTCGATCGCAAAATCTCGATCGCTCACGCCGTCCAAACTATTCCCGTAAATATCATCGAAACCGAGTAACTCCGCTGCATAGGCTCGATCGATCGGAAATGTGGTTCCCGCCAGCGCGCCGCAGCCTAACGGCGAGATATTCGTCCGCTTGTAGACATCTCCCAGCCGTTCCCAGTCCCGTTGAGCCATCTGAAAATAGGCCAGCAGATGATGAGCCAAACTTAACGGTTGCGCGCGTTGAAGGTGCGTATAACCAGGAATGAGCGTCTCGACATGTTCCTGCGCCAGCGTCAGTAGTACCTGTTGAAAGTCTCGCAACTGAGATCGGATTTGCTCGATGCGATCGCGCAAGTATAGCCTAGTATCGGTACCGACTTGATCGTTACGCGATCGAGCCGTGTGTAGTTTTTTGCCAACGTCACCGACGATCTCCGTCAGCCGCCGCTCGACGGCAAAGTGGACATCTTCAGCATCGACGCCGGGATGAAAATTACCCGCTCGATATTCGGCGCGGATTTGTTCTAAGCCAGCAACTAACTTCTCCCCCTCAGTCGCGCTGATAATACCCGTCTGCGCCAGCATCCGAGCGTGAGCGCAAGAACCAGTCAAATCGTATTCGATCAACTCCAGATCGAAGCCAATGCTAGCGTTAAATTTTGCGATCGCTGGATGTAGTGTACCTTCAAAGCGATCGCTCCAAGTCTGTGGTCGATCCATACAAGAACAGGGGCAAAAGCTCCTGAATTAAGGGTTGGGGAATATTCGCAATAGCCAAACTTCAGCCATGTGCCGTTGGATGGCTAGCATGTGGCTCAAGTTGCTATTCAGTATTCCACGCTATCATGTGAATGTCATGTCCATCAAAAACTTTTGAATGTCATGTCCATCAAAAACTTTACTCAAACATCGATTATGTCTACTCAACAAACCAAGGTAAAAGCTACCAGTGTATTAACTATTTTGTGTCTGAGTGCTGCGTTGGCCATCACTAGTTGCGGTCAAAAAGCAACTGAAACTACCACTACTAGCACTACTACCGAAGCCACCACCAAGCCTGACGCAACCACTCCAACTACTGGTGCCACCACTGCTCCTGGTACTAGCACTAGTACTACTACCACCACTCCTGCTGCTGGTGCAGGCGCAGCACTAACCGCAGCCGAAAAAACCCAGTTGACTCCAGTCAAAACTGCATTGGTCATGGCAAATACTGCAATTAAAGGTGGAGATGTTGCCAAAGCTAAAACTCAGTTTACTAAGTTTACCAGCCTCTGGCCTACCGTAGAGCCGATCGTCAAAGCTAAAGCTGGTGCTAACTACGAACCGATCGCCAGCGGCATCAAAACAGTTACAACTGCCATGAGTGCTGCAACTCCCGACAAAACCAAAGCGGCAGAAGGTCTCAACCAAGCGATTACTGCTATGAACGCCTTACTCGCCAAAAAATAGACCGCATCTAAAGATCGATATTTAATGTTCGGTAGTCCCAACTTTGCTCGCTCACACTCCCTGCAAAGGGTCGCCACTGAACGTAACTGACATCTACATCAAAATTTCCCAACACCGCCTTTGAGATCCCAATCTAGTCAGAGATGTTATAGTAGTAGCAACCTCTAGGTTGACACAGGATATATAATGGCTGCGACAAATGGATCTAAACATCAGACGATAGTTCGTCCGTTGCAATATCGAGATATTGACGCGATTGCTAGCTTATGTCAACAAGCAACTATCCCCGACCCAGGAGTAAAGGCTCAGATCGAGCAACTGCTCAAACAGATGAATCGGTGGTACGCGCCGTTTCAATTTCTCAATGCGATTCCAACCCCCAATTTTACCGATCGCGCTTTGCTAGTTGCCGAGCACGAACAACAGTTGCGCGGTGTAATTAGCGTCTCTCCCTTCAATCGGACGCGCAGTACTTGGCATGTCGAGTGGGTATCGCTGGTTAATGGCTCCTCTCGCTCGCAAGATCTTCAAGCTGGAAACCCAGTAGAAATTACAGGCAAAAATGATATTGGCTCTCAATTACTCCGCTATTGCTTCGAGCACATCGTCGATGCCAGCACTTGGGTACTAGAAGTAGATGTCAACGATAATTCGGCCTTAGCTTTATATCGCCAAAATGGATTCCAACCGCTGGCACACCTCACTTACTGGGAAATTGCGCCCGAATTACTTAAAGAACTAGCGCAACGCGAACCAGATCTCCCCAACCGGCTTCCCGTCCGCAATACCGACGCGCAACTGATCTATCAGTTAGACACAGTGTCGATGCCACCCTTGCTGCGGCAAGTATTCGATCGTCAAATCCACGACTTCAAAAATAACCTCGTCCAAACGATGGTGGGTAAAGTCAAAGAATGGTTCCAACAAAAGCAATCATTCAGTAACTACGTCTTTGAAACCCAACGCAAAGCGGCGATCGGTTATTATCGATTGTCATTAAACTCCGATCGTCAAATCTCGATCGCCGAAAACAGTCAACCGCATCAAGCCGAATTAACCGTCCATCCAGCTTATACTTGGCTCTATCCAGAGTTAATGGCTCAATTGGCGAGATCTTGCCAATATGTACCATCCCAACCGCTGCAATTAGTCTCCGCTGACTACCAACCCGAACGCGAAGAATACTTCCAACAAATCGGTGCGGTACGAGTCAAGCACAGCCTGTTGATGTCGCGTTCTGTCTGGCACAAGCTCCGCGAAGCCAAACATCTGTCTTTGGAAAATCTCCAAATTGCCGAGATGCTCCAAAGTCTCCAACCCTCTCGTCAGCCACTCCCGAACCGAATTGAGAAAAACGATCCTGAAGATCTTTCTTAGTTGGCCAGACAAGATAGTTTAAATAAAATAGTGCTTAGTGTAGAACCATGGTCTACACTAAGCACTATTCTGTAGGTATCGATCGAAGATGCGAGCTAAGTCAATTCCTGTGGCTGGATTCGATCGAGTCGCAAAGTGGGCACCTCGAAACTGATACAATAGATATTGACGATCGGATACCTAACCTTAAGAGCAAACTATGATAGTTGCACTACTGTACTTAATTTTGAGTGGGACTTACCTATTAGTACTCCCAGGCGCACTGTATCTGTACCTCCAGAATCGATGGTACGTAGCCAGCTCGATCGAGCGACTATTAATGTACTTTTTAGTATTTTTCTTGTTCCCTGGCATGATTTTACTCTCGCCATTTCTCAATCTTCGTCCCAAACGCCGAGAAATTGAGGCTTAGATTTTAGCTGATGCGTAGAATTGATGTCTTTGTCATTGGATTTGTAGTATTTGCGATCGGCGGTGCTGGCTATCTCGTTCTGAAATTCGCTGGATTAGACAGCATCGATGCGGGAATTTGGAGTCAATTATTACTCGTTGGCATCATTTTGGCTTGGTTGGGTAGCTACATATTCCGAGTAGCTACAAAAAATATGACCTATACCCAGCAGCTTAAAGACTACGAAGAAGCCGTACTCCAAAAACGCCTAGAAGAACTCACCCCCGAAGAATTAGCCAAGCTCCAAGCCGAAATCGAGCAAGAACGGGGTGATTAGGTTTTAGGCTTTAGGCTTTAGGCTTTAGGCTTTAGTTAGAGGGTAGCCGCTGGATCGTTTTGGAACTGCGTTCCAATTTTACCCATCCACCCATCCACCCATCTACCCATCCACTCATCCACTCATCCACCCATACCCCCCAAATTTAATGCTCTCCGTTTCTAGTTGTTTTCAGTCTTTACGCGATCGCGGCCAATGCGCTTTAATTCCGTTTATTACTGCTGGCGATCCGGACTTAACAACTACGGCTGAAGCTCTCAAAACCTTAGATGCTGCTGGTGCGGATCTCATCGAGCTAGGCGTGCCTTATTCCGATCCGTTAGCCGATGGCCCTGTAATTCAGGCTGCGGCTACTCGCGCATTGGCAAAAGGAGTCAAGCTCAATGATGTCATCCAAATGGTGGCGCAGGTGAGTCCGCAGATTAAAGCACCGATTATTCTGTTTACTTATTACAATCCCATCCTCAATTTGGGAATTCGCGAGTTTTTAGGCCAGATTGCCGCTGCTGGCGTCAAAGGTTTGGTGGTACCAGATTTACCGTTAGAAGAAGCCGAAGAACTATTGGTACCTGCGGCAGAAATCGGCATCGAAGTTATCTTGCTAGTTGCGCCAACTAGCTCTCAGGAGCGGATCGTGGCGATCGCGGCTAAGTCGCAAGGGTTTATTTATTTAGTCAGCGTCACTGGGGTAACTGGAGTGCGATCGGGATTGGAAGATCGGGTGGGAGATATTCTTACCAATCTTCGCAGCGTTACCGATAAACCGATCGCGATTGGCTTTGGCATCTCGGCTCCAGAACACGCTCAACAAGTCCGAAAATGGGGCGCAGACGGGGTAATTGTCGGGAGTGCGATGGTAAAACGTTTGGCCGAAGGAACCCCTGTAGAGGGACTACAATCGATCGATCGATTCTGTCAGAGTCTCAAAGCAGCAATTGGTTAATAATTGAGAATTGAGAATTGAGAATTGATAACTGTTGCGTGTGCTCTGAATGTCCGGCGTCGTCGGGGTTCCATTCTTCGACTCATTGCCCATTACCCATTACTCATTCTTGTACTTATATTACGGATCGATCGAACCGAGCGGTATCGCTTTAATAAAGTTCGGTAAAATAAAGAAACAGCAGATGTAGGTAGGCAAACATGCTCGAACTAAGTAGTATCGCCGAATTTTCTCGGTGTCATTGTATTGGAATTTGTGCGTTTTTAGTTCCGACTAATTTAGGTTTGGCTATTGCCACGCTGTTATTTACAGCATTGAATCGATCGCCACGGACAATCTATAAAACTATCGGTTTGGGAATTCTACCAGCGATCGTCTTACTATTACACGTTTTTACTTGGTGGTCGATCGGCGTAGTGATGTTGCCGACATTTATTTTACCAATGCTGGCTAGTACCTGTTTGGCGATCTATGCTTATGCGTTGCTCAAGCCAGCACACATGCGGAATTTATTGCTGACGATCTCCAAAATTTCGATCGCTAAATATCAACAATTACTCGCTAATTAACTATCTTTACAGCCAAAGTTTATCGACTAAATTTTGGCTTTACCATTTTAAAACGATCGCTATATGCGGCTAAATTTAGAGAAATAGGCAACATTTGTCGTTCCAAATCGAGTTAGGAACCTATTCAAAATCGAGATCGGTCTGTTGAGAAAGAGTAGCATTAATCTAATATTTAAGCTAAACATTATCGATCGCGAACCGATTGTAGCTGCATAGTTATTTCGGATTATGCAGATTAAATTCAACCGAAGTAAAAATTGCTAAGATAAGAGCGATGAGCTATTGTCTCTCGTTAATATTTGCAGCGATCGATGCCTAAAAATTATGATTAAACGTCGTTCCTTTCTTGGCTACTTTAGTATCGGTTGGTTGAGTGCTTGTTTCCCGGTAGTATTGGCGGCATGTGCGCCAAAGCAATCTACTACTGAAGCAACAGACTCTAACTCTACTTCAGCTCCAGCTTCAGATGATAAACAGGCTGCTAAACCAGCCGCTAAGAAAACAGCAGATGGATTTACAGTAGTGGGTTCTGTTGCCCAACTAGAGCAAGCTGGCTATTTACAAACAAAACAATTGGCAGTGGTTAAGGATCCTGCTAATCCCAAAAAATTACTAGCTGTCAATCCTAAATGTACCCATCAAGGGTGTGATGTCAAGTGGATGGCCGGAGAGAAAAAATATGAATGCCCGTGTCACAATGCCGAGTATGCGGCTGATGGCAAAGTTCTCAAAGGGCCTGCTACAAAATCTTTAGCTAAGTATCCTACGAAAATTGTCGGCACGCAAGTGTTGGTGAAAGTTTAGCCAATTAGTCAGTGTGAGTCGGCAGCTAGGGATCTCGAACTAGATGCCGACAATAAGTAATGTGTGAAATTGCGCGAACGGGCATAGCCCACGCTTTGCGAAAGATTCACCCCGGTCGCGGTTGTAATTAGCAGTGGATGGTTAACCTAAATCTAGAATAGTAAACTAATGAGTTTTAAAACTGCGCGACCGTATACATTTTTGTCGATCGGGGCTGCGCTGATGACGATCGGGTTAAAAACTGGAGCCTATTTTTTAACGGGTTCGGTGGGACTATTATCTGATGCGTTAGAATCTGGAATCAATTTGGTGGCTGCGCTGGCAGCATTTTGGGCATTATCTTTTGCC
>NZ_PVWO01000734.1 GCF_003003845.1 Chamaesiphon polymorphus CCALA 037
CTGGGAGACTGGGAAACTGGGAACGTTTGGTATTTTCTTCTTCCTATGTTCTTCTGCCTCTTCTCCTAAAACCTAAAGCCTAAAACCTAATAACGCCCTAAAAAGCAAAATCTGAGCTGCTTAGAGATTTCTCTAGATTAGCTCAGATTGCGACCAAATTGAATTGTTACTTACTTGCGAGGAATTTTGGGCGGTTCGCGAAACGCGATCGCAAAAAAGATTGTGCCCAGAGCCAATACTGTGACCAAAATATAAATAGTTGCTTCCATTGTCAGAGTCCTATGGGATTACTTTTAGTTTAACAAGGATCGGAGGATAAGAGTTAGCGATTGGATAGGCCAAATCTCAAATCCCTTATCCTCACAACTGAAGAAGCTTACGCCTCTTTTTTCCGAGTAGTTGGGTCTCCCAATTTCTGGAACAGACCGAATTCGACTTGCTCTTCCATATCGGCTTCTACACCAGCAAATACGTCGCGGTAGATCGTCCGCGAACCATGCCAGAGATGACCGAAGAAGAAGAATAAAGCAAATACAGCATGACCGAAAGTGAACCAACCGCGCGGACTGGTACGGAATACACCGTCAGATCCGAGTTTTTCACGATCGAATTCAAAGATTTCACCACCTTGAGCTTTGCGGGCAAACTGCTTGACTTGAGTAGCATCTGTAAATGTTTGACCATTTAGAGCACCACCATAGAAGCTAGCAGTGATTCCAGCTTGCTCGAAGCTGTATCTCGATTCTGCCCGACGGAACGGTACGTCTGCACGAACCACACCTTCAGAGTCAGTCAAGACCACAGGGAAACTTTCAAAGAAGTTAGGCAGACGACGAACGCTCAGTACTCGACCTTCAGAGTCTTTGAATACTGGGTGTCCTTGCCAACCTTGAGCGATACCATCGCCTTTGTTCATCGGGCCAGTCCGGAACAGACCGCCTTTAGCAGGGCTGTTACCTACATAGTCATAGAAAGCGAGTTTGTCAGGAATTGCCTGCCAAGCCTCGGCTTCAGTTTTACCATCTTCGACGCTAGACTGAACGCGACGTTGAATTTCTTGTTGGAAATAACCGCTATCCCACTGATAACGAGTCGGGCCGAATAATTCGATCGGCGTGGTTGCATTACCGTACCACATGGTACCAGCAACGATAAAAGCAGCAAAGAATACGGCGGCAATACTAGAAGAAAGTACGGTTTCGATATTCCCCATCCGCAGAGCTTTATAAAGCCGTTCGGGCGGACGAACTGTTAAGTGGAATAATCCAGCAATAATCCCGACTGTACCTGCTGCAATATGGTGAGCGACTACGCCACCAGGATTGAACGGATTGAATCCCGCAGGCCCCCATTCTGGCGCGACAGGCGCGACATGCCCCGTAATGCCAAATGGGTCGGATACCCACATTCCCGGCCCGAATAGACCCGTCAGGTGGAATGCTCCGAAGCCGAAGCAGAGTAAACCAGATAAGAACAAGTGAATCCCAAACATTTTGGGTAAATCTAATGCAGGCTCGCCAGTGCGAGGATCTGTAAACAGTTCCAAGTCCCAATAAACCCAGTGCCAGATCGATGCTAAGATTAGCATCCCAGAAAGGATAATGTGAGCGGTAGCAACACCTTCAAAAGACCAGAAGCCAGCATCTGCTGCCGATTCACCTGGGACAATACTCCAACCACCCCAAGATTTGGTAATCCCAAGACGTGCCATGAAGGGCATGACAAACATGCCTTGTCGCCACATCGGGTTGAAAACTGGGTCGCTAGGATCGAAGTTTGATAATTCAAACAGAGCCATCGAACCAGCCCAACCAGCAACTAAAGCTGTGTGCATTAAATGTACGGATATCAGCCGACCTGGGTCATTCAGGACGACTGTATGCACGCGATACCAGGGTAGTCCCATCGACTACGATCCTCCTTAAAATAGGTGTCTACGAAAATTCTTATTTTTTAAATAATCTCATGCATTATGTTATCTGCTTACAACCTCCGAGGCAAGGCGATCCCACCAGATTAATCTCGCACTCATAGATCGGCTAAAACCGCCACATGACTAGACGCATAGTGGTTCTGGCTCTTTTGCTAATGCCAATTTAATTAAGATTTGTCCTCAGAATGTTTACAAATGTTAATAATTGGGGTG
>NZ_PVWO01000735.1 GCF_003003845.1 Chamaesiphon polymorphus CCALA 037
ATACCGATCCGCGCCTGTTTCTGCCACATCTTCCAGAGTTTGCCCAGTTCGGCTAATTTGGGTGGTGTTTCACCATTGGGCATGAATTCGATCGTTCGTAACAGACCGCCTTCAACGCGCAGCACTTCTGGATGTAATAAAGTTTTATTTACACCCTCTGCCTGCATCGAGTCCCAAAGATTCGCGATTTGCCACAGCCAATTGAGCTGGCGCATCGATCCGGCGGTTTTCCAGCTTTCGTTGAGTTCTGGCATCAGCCTCCCCGCAAAAGCGGCTCCCAAGCCCTCACTATAAATCGGTGCTTTTTCCAGCAACCATAGCGTAGTAGTCCGTCTTCCCGATCGATTTAGTGAAATCGAACCATAAACTTGCGGGACGTGGGGACGATGACCGATCAGGCGCAGATAAGGAGTAATATATTCGGGCACGCGCTCGACTACTTCTGGTTGCCAGCCCGGTTTGGTGTCTAGCAACACCCGACTGTTGACAACGATATAGCGATTGTTTGCCAGCATCTGTCCAACTTTCAAGCTGGAGGCATCTTCACCGACAGTCCACAAGTAGACCTTAGGAATGGCGGTACGACAATGAGCGCAAAAATTGTGACTCACTGGATTGGGAGCCTGACATTCAGGATTTTGGCAGACGATTTTTGCCGCTAGTTGGTTGGTCATGGGGTTGGGGTTGCTCCGGTCATCCGATCGTTTGCGCTATGATGGCAAGTCAGGTATGTGGGTTGAAGTGGTTTCGGGGAAAAGATTCTCAACGTTAGAGAGTATATCCGCGCTTAATTTTGACTAGTCGATGTAGCAGTTGCACCATCCCAAGCTTCTAGATAGAGATCGGGCGATTCTTTGAGGGAGATGCTACACCAACAATCCAAATTCTAACCTGCGATCGCTTGCTAATCTCTAGCTTAAATAAAAATCAATCCACTTATCTTATAAATACCCATGATTCAACCTTGTCAAACACCTTTACCGCTCAAAAGTGGAGATTTATTAAGGGTTATCGCTCCCAGTGGGAGATTGCGAGAGCGAACTGCTCTCGATCGCGGGATTCAAATTTGGCGCGATCGCGGTTATCGGGTAGAGGTGGCGGAAGATGTTACTCAAGCATGGGGATATTTAGCAGGTAGCGATGTCACACGGCGAGATCGATTGGCGGCTGCATGGACAGATCCAGACTGTCGCGGGATTTTGTGCGCGCGCGGCGGTTATGGGGGGATGCGATTGTTAGAAGATTGGCACTGGCAAGAGATCGATCGACCGAAATGGCTGATTGGATTTTCAGACATTACAGCTCTATTATGGAGTCTCAACCGAGCAGGATTTGCAGGTGGTATCCACGGGCCATTAGTAACTACTTTATCAGATGAGCCGGAGTGGTCGTGCGATCGCTTATTTAAGTTAGTTACTGGCGAACCACTCCCACCGCTACAAGGCGATAGCTGGGTAGGCAATGTGGCGACGGGCAAGTTATTGCCGTGCAATCTAACTGTCGCTACGCATCTATTGGGTACGCCGCATCAACCAGATTTAGCTGGCGCGATTCTAGCGATCGAAGACATTACCGAAGCTCCCTATCGGATCGATCGACTGCTAACTCACTGGCGACTTACTGGCATCCTCAATCGAGTTGCCGGAATCGCGATCGGCAGATTCAGCCAATGCGACCCCCCAGAAGGGAGTTCTAGCTTTACAGTAGAAGAAGTCCTCCGCGATCGACTGACAGATCTTCAGATTCCGATCGTCGCCAATCTCCCCTTCGGACACGATGGCTGCAATGCGGCACTTCCCGTCGGTGTTGACGTCATTTTAGACGGCAACACAGGCAATTTAAAAATCGCAAGTAAATAAATCAAAACTTCACAACAAACATTAACTATCCTCTAAAACCTAAAACCTAAAGCCTAAAGCCTAAAGCCTAAAGCCTAAAGCCTAAAACCTAAAACCTATCCACTATCCACTATCCCCTAAATGACCGGACAAGAATTAAGAGAAATTATCGTTGCTAAATGGGGCTATTCCTACGATGTCCAAATGCGGAAGGTGCCCAATAAAATCTATCTACAGGTGATGTGGAAATATCAAGAACAAGCATCTTTTCCACTTTCAGAGATAGATTATCTGGCTCATTTAGAC
>NZ_PVWO01000736.1 GCF_003003845.1 Chamaesiphon polymorphus CCALA 037
CTCCCCTAATCTGTCATAAAATCGATATACTAAGTTACCAAAATAAATTTTCATCCGGTTATCGAGGTAGATCGATCGAATAAATAAGCCAGAGCTGGTTAGTAATAAGTATCAAAAATCTAAGGAAGTGGACATGATTCGCATTCTCCTGGTGGATGACCAGAAGAGCATTCGGGAACGCTTGAAGTCTTTACTGGAGACCGAGCCAGACTTCGACATTGTGGGAATGGTAGACAATGGTTATGATGCGATCGAGCAAGTCAAATTGCTGCTTCCGGATGTCGTATTGATGGATATGGAGATGCCAGACATCGATGGCGTACTGGCTACCAAAATTATTGCTCACAGTTCTCGCAAAACCAGGGTACTGGTACTCAGCAGCTACGATAGCGACGAGTATGTTGCTGATTCGATCTATGCTGGTGCGAATGGCTATATTCTTAAGGGCGCACCAGCTCAAGAGATTCGCGATGCAGTCCGATTCGTTCATCGGGGATACATGCAGATCGCACCAGGATTATTTGAAAAATTCATTCCCAATAAGGGGGATGGAGTATTAGAGTGGAAGCCAAAAACTCCCAACACTCAACTATCGAGCGGCCAATTTGACGCCCCTGGCAGCCTGGAACTGACAGGTATTGATAAGATAAATAAAGCCACCAAGAGCAAACCGTTAGTACCTGGTTCGGAATTCGACCAACCTTCAGAATTAATTTTAGACGTGACGGCCTTGAGTCGATCGCGTAAATCGATCGGCTGGTATCAAGCTGCCGCACTGGTAATCGCTGGTTTGGGATTGACATTTTCGCTTTACCTACTACGCCAAGGTTTGAATAAACCTGCCGCTACACCCGAGCGGCAAGATCGAGCGCAGCAATTACACAATCTGCCATTTACTGGCAAAATCGAGCCGCTAAATATCACTAAGATCGATACAACGATTCCTGGATTGGTATTGACATTGCCGATTAAAGTCGGACAATCGGTGAATTATGGCGATCGATTGCTAACTATTCGGAATATTGAAGCCGAACGTGCCAATCAAACAAAAATGCTCCAGCAACGGCAAATTTCCGCCGAACGACAACAAGCAGCACTCCAGCAAACAGCCGCGCTCCAGCAACAGTTACTCCAGCAGCAACAGATCCTCATCGGCGAACGCCAAGCCGCTGCCGGAAGGATTAAAACAATCGAACAAGCGATTTCCAGTTATCAACGCAATTTAGCTCCCCTCCGCCAACAAGTAGCCGACGCAAACATCCAACTTAGTGCGATCTCCGCACAGCCAGAGCCATTACCCTTGGCTCAAAAGCGCGAAGCGATCGTCCGCGCGCAGGCAATCTACGATCGCGCGGTAGCTACCTACCAGCGCATGGCTCGTTATCAGAGTGAAGGAGCGATTTCCCAAGAACGGCTCGAACAAGTCGAAAAAGAGCAGATTGCCGCCAAATCCGATTTAAATATCGCCCGCGCCGACTACGACAGGCTCAGTACCGCCGCGCGAACTGCCACTACCAAACAAGCCGCTCAAACCCAATCGGCACGCCTGCAACAACAATTAGCACTCAAAGAACAAGCCGAACAACTCCAACAACTTCAGGCACAACTCCAAGCTGCGAAATCGGACTATCGACAACTCGGGACAAAGTTGCAACAATTGCAACAACAACAAATCAAACCGATCGCGGCGAGTGCGCCAGTCAGCCAAAAACCAGTGCTAGAACCAACCACGATCGATATTTTCGCCCCCGTAGCGGGGATGGCCATCGAAATTCCCGTTGCGATCGGCGATCGAGTTTTTGCTGGGAGTAAATTAATGAGTATCACCGATCCCAAAAAGCTTAAAATCGGTGTAGATTTAGAATCTCAACAAGCCGCACTCCTCAAACCCGGACAAAAGGCGATCGTCAAAGTCGGTACCGCGATCGACAGCCAAGAATTAACCGCCTCAGTCACCAATATTGCACCCTCGTTCCTGGGTGGATCCGCTCCCGTAGATAATCGATCGACTCAACGCGTCCAAGTCGAATTTACCAATCCCAAATCTACCATCCTCATCGGTCAAACTGGGACGGTGTATTTTCCGAAATAGTTGGGAGTTAGGAGTTGGGAGCGGGGAGCGGGGAGCGGGGAG
>NZ_PVWO01000189.1 GCF_003003845.1 Chamaesiphon polymorphus CCALA 037
GATTTGGCTGCTGAAGGTGCAGTGAGCGAGATCGTCGCGCGCCAGATGGCAGCGGGGGTTAAGGCAAAGTTGGGGACTGATTGGGGCGTGAGTATTACAGGCGTTGCTGGCCCTGGTGGCGGCACAGAGACGAAGCCAGTCGGGTTGGTGTATATCGGGATTGCCAGTCCAGATGGGAATGTTGAGGGAATTAAATATCAGTTAGGCTCGCGGCGAGAACGAGAGTTGATTCGCCGGATGTCCGCCGCTCAAGCATTGAATCTGCTCAGACAGCAGTTATAAATGGGGAAGTAGGATTCAAAGTTTGCAATTACGGATATTTGCTATTAGCGATTTTAGAGGCATAAGGTACAAGCCTCAGGGGCAAAGGGTAGATCGCAAGTATGTTTTTCCCTTTCCCCACTTCACCCAGAATATTGGATCTGTTGCTAGATCTTTGAGTATCTCTCCCCGAGAGAGAATCTCCGACTTTTGTCGGATACGAATTGCTCGATCGATGAGTTACGATTGGGTCAAAACACAATCTGCTACGTAACATATCACTGAATAAATATTAACAATCTCGATCGGATCGATACCCTACCATCCTCTCAATGGTGAATCTGCCGCACCGATCCGAGATGGCTAATTCTAAACTTTATATTAACTACTCCCAAATTCCCTCACTCTTATCCTCCACCCACTATTTGACAATTATGATTAGCGAGAGATCGATCGCATCTAATATTTTTGACTTAGATGACAGTCAACTAATTGAGAAATTCATCCAAGGTAGCAATCAACTGTTAGCGAGTCCGAATCTGCGCTTAGAGGTTACTGGGGGAGTATCTCAACTCTTAACTCGTAATGGCGATCCGATCGCGATTATGTACTTACAAAGCAAACCACGTACCCTAATTGTCAAGCATAGTTCGCCATTTTTAGAATTAATCGATCGGATGTCGATCGAGCGAGACTTTGTGATGTTTGGCGATGCCAGCCGTCCGGGTTTTATCGAATATAGACATTATGTAACGCCTGCTGGTTATCGAATTTGGTACACCGATCCATCAATTTTGTGGAAAAAATGGTGGCCGACCGAAAGATTTCAAAATAAACAGCGGTTTAACATGAATATTTTGGTCAGTTTTAAGAGTAGCTGGTACCCCGTGCAAAATATTAATGTAAATGCAGGTACTTTTACGATCAAAACGATCGCGGGTCAACTCACTCTTAAGCGCGATGATAAGGTCTTATGGCTGGCTCAGGCAATGCAAGAAAGTGTTGGCAATACAGGGAGCCACCAGCCAACGCCAATGCCAACATCAGCCGAATCGCTAACAGTTGTTACCGAATTAGATCGTCATGTATCTAATGAATTAGTTAAGAAAATTCATTCTAAAACATCAACGATCGAACCAGACCATGCCTGGTCGATGATTAAACAATTGGAGGACAAACTGCAAACTCAAATTAAATTGACTAGCGAGCTAGAAGAGAAAATCGATCGCTCGGAAAGTAGAGCAACAATCGCCGAACAGAGATTGCAAATAGTCTATAAATATCTTCAAGATAGTGGCATCGATCCGCGCGAAATCTATAAGGGAAGAAAAACAACCTCAATTAATTGAGATGCGATCTTCACCCAGAAAATAGGTGTAAAGCCTCCCTAATTGGGGAGGAGCGAACCTACTCGTTCGCGATCGCAATCCTCTGTGCTACTGAGTCGGCAGACGCTATAAATGACGGGAAGCGATAGTTATCAACTATCAACTATCAACTATTAACTATCTAGACGTCCCCAATCCGGAAGATATATTTTAAGCTCAGTCGAACGATCCGAATTAAGTAATAAAGCGGAAATAATGGTGGCGAGAGTGTCACGATCTGCCACTCTAAAGGAGTTGGTGTGGAAATAGCATCTACCCAATACCAAACTCGATCGCCAAGTGATGTTATCGTCGATCGATAAATCCCATAATCTCGCCAAGTCCAACCCGAATCGTCTGCCGCGATCGCCTTTCCATCTGTATTTGGTACGGGAAATAATCGATCCTGAATTTCGGTAAATAATAGCGGTAACTGGGGATCGGATGCTAATTGGGTTAACTGTGCTTCTGGTAACGGCACATCGAGTAATTTGTTAGCTAAATACAGCCCTAAAAGTAACATTCGACGAGTCCCAAAGCGACCCGATACCCGATCGATATATTCCCAATCTAAATCGGGATGAGTGCGTAATAGTTCGGCAATATCGCAGATCCAATACAATCGCCACCAATTATGTTTGGCACCGTGCGCGCATAAAAATAATAATAGATGTTCTGGAGTTAGCGTCTCGATCTCTCGATCTCCAAATTGGACTCGATCGATCTTATTCCAAAGCGTTTGGGGATCTGGCGTAAATGAATAATGCTTGGGTAAAATCGACCAATGGAGATCGACACAGATTTGTTTCCCTTCGTGCCAAAACCATTGCTCGTTTTGCAATGTGGCCGAGATTGCCAATTGGCGATCGGTTAATTTGAACTGTGGTTCGTAGCCGCGATCGATCAGTAATTTACTCGCCCCAATTACATCAGCTTCTGCGACTAAAATATCGATATCTACAAATTGCCTTAGTGCCAAATTTCCATAAGCAATTTGTGCCAATACTGGCCCTTTAAACGTCAACATTGGCACCTGTTGAGTCTCAAACAACTGGCTTAGTTTGATTAACTCTGCTGTCAGGCAGAGATTGCGCTGAAAATTTTCATTAAAATTGGTGCGAATCCGTTCTAAAATTTCTATAGGAATCGCGTCGGGTTTAGAGTTTTGTAACTGTCGATCGAGTAGCGGGAGGATATGATGATGATTCGCTCGATCGTAAATATAATTCCAATCTAAAGGTCGTTCTACTAATTCTTGAATGCGACTAACTTGCTCTGGACTTGGATGAGTGTGACTGCAACATAGTAATAGTTCGACCTCCAGACGCTGCGGAGAGTCTAGATCGGTTAGTGTCAAAATCGGGGTAGCGGCTAATGTCATATTTAAACTTGGTAGTGCTGTGCTTGGGTATTAAACAATCGAGCATACAAGCCGTTTTGTTCCATCAATCGATCGTGCGAGCCGCACTCGACCAACTCACCGTTTGATAATACCAAAATCCGATCGACCATTTTAATCGTCGAGAGGCGATGGCTGATGACAATTGCCGTGCGACCGCGCACGAGTTGGCGAAACCTATCGAATACCTCAGCCTCCGCTTGCGGGTCGAGCGCGCTCGTCGGTTCGTCCAAAATTACCAATTGCGCGTCGCGCATAAATGCTCGCGCCAAAGCAATTTTTTGCCATTGACCGATACTTAATTCTTCCCCCTGCTCGAACCAATTACCCAACCGCGTATCGAGTCCCTGTGGCAATCGCTCGATCGTCGGATCGGCACCTGCCGCGCGTGCTGCGTCCCAAATTGCCTCAGTACTAGGCGGTGCTTCAATATTTCCCAACCAAATATTCTCCTGGACGGTCAGTTGGTACTGAATATAATCCTGAAACAGCACGCTAATCTGCCGCTGGATGTCGGTAGGAGCGTAGTGACGCAGATCCACGCCATCGATCGAGATCGTCCCCTCTGTAGGGTCGTACAGACGGCAGAGCAGCTTAATTAGCGTAGTTTTACCCGCCCCATTCGCACCGACGATCGCGATAACTTCCCCTGCATTAATCTTGAGGTTGATATTTTTGAGTACCGATCGCTGACTGTGAGCGTAGTTAAAGCTGACATTCTCCAAACAAATCCCCTGCTGCCAAACTGCGGGTAAAGGTTTGGGAGCTACTGGTGCGACAATGAGCGGTTGGATGTCGAGAAATTGATAAAAATCTTGCAGAAACAGGCTATTTTCATACAAACCGATCGAATTGCTCAATAGGTCTCGTAAAAACCCCTGACCGCGTTGGAAAGCCTGATAATACATTACAAATCCACCAAGCGTAACTGCACCCTGAATCATTTGATAAGCCGTGATTCCACTCGCAATGCAGACTGCCAGCGTCGCACTCCCATTTGTAATCAGATCGATCGCCGATTGCTGAGTCGCCAGGTGAACTTTTTCCTGCCGAATCTTAGTTCTGAGACCTTGAAACCACTGATGAAACAAAGATCCCAACGCAAATAAGCGAATTTCCTTAGCGTATGGCTCAGTGGTAACTAGAGTATGCAAATAGTCAGCTTGACGCTCACTCTCCGTCCACGAGCTAATCCGCAGGTAGGCTTTACCCGTATATTTAAACCGGATCGCCACTCCGGGCAGTATTGCTAGCAGTAGCACTAGCGGCACCAGCCAATGTAAGCCCGTCAGCAGCACGAGAATGCCCAGCAGAGAAAGACTACTCTGTCCGACTTGCAACAGACTATATAAAACCATCTGCGGGCGATAGGGAGCCTGCTCTTGGGCGCGGTGCAAGGTGTTGTAATAGTCGGTATTTTCGTAAAATTGTAAGTCTACCTCGATCGATTTATGATGCAGCAAACTATGAACTCGATCGCTAATCGCTTGAGTCTGGATGGTTTGAGTCAGGTTATTGAGCGCATTACAGGTATCGCTCGCCAGTGTCAGGACTCCAACACCCCCAATCCAGATCAGTGCTGTTTGCCAGGTGCTAGCATCGAATCCACTCTTGACGCCTAAAGTTAGGGTGTCGATGAGCTGTTTCATCAGATATAGCTGTCCCAGCGGTAAAAATCCCTGAAATAACAGCAATCCCAAACTCACAACAGTCCAACGGGGCGAACTATGCCACACTAAATGCAGCGCGCGCTGAAGATTAACAACTAGAGATTTCAAGATAATTTAGTCGATAAGAAGCTTAGATCGATGTTCGACTCTCAACGGTACTGGCGAGCCAGATCGGCAGCATAACTCTGAGCTTTGGCAACTGTTGCAAATCGATCGGGAAATTGTTGGTGCAACTGGTGCGCAATTTCGCCCAAGGACTTACCTGCTGTCATCAAATTGAGCGTGACCGCATCGATTTTAGCGGATTCATTGACGATCGGGACGTAGCTATCCGATCGTTGTTGTAAAGATTTAGGCGATCTGGGTACGCTCAAAAACGTCGATTGCTGAAAATCGGCTTTGAGTGAGTGCGGATCTGTCCCAGTTTCTACTTGAGTGTACCAAGACCAGATGTAGTCATCGCCGACTAAATTGGCTTTGATGGTGACTGTCACCCGATCGCCAACTGCCAGATCGACTGGCTCAGTCAGGGGAACAAAAGCATTGCCATAAATACATTCTGGTCGATCTGGTGCATTAGAAAAACCAATTCCCTCTGCTAAAACAGTATCGAACCAGATGCCGAGTCCATGCACGATTCCCGGTTGCTCGATCGTCCAATTCAGCGTTGCTGCGACGTTGTTTGAATCTCGCGGCTGTGTATAGTCGAGAGTCTGCCAAAGCTGTGGGCTAGCGAGATATTGCTCTGGTTCGAGTCGATGCTTTTGCCAGGTATTAACCAAAAATTGCCGATTGGCACTCAGATTGCAGCCATAAGCATCTTCCCAGAATGAGCTATATTCTTGAGTGTAGTAATCGGCATTACTAATTAAAGTGCCCCAGATCGAGTCTTGCAGGGGAATTTGAACGCCGCCAGGTTTGAGGTGCCGTTGTCTGGCATCGGCAATTTCCGACAGATGATGTTGATACAGCGGCATCACCCCCCGCAGATCGCAAATAATTACATCTACGCGTTCTGGTAAATCAATTTGACTGGATAGACCTTGGATAAACTCAATTTTATCGGCACAGTGATTGTCGATCGCGACTTGCTTGGCGATAACGATCGCATCATCAGGCTCGATCGCATAAACTTTGCTAGCTCCAAAATTACATGCCAACACGGCAAAAAAGCCAGTACCAGTACCGATATCTAACACCACGGCACCTGGCTTAATTGCAGCTTTCAAGGCTCTGACGTAGGGTTCGGTGCGCTGTGGATCGACAATCATCCGACCGTAGCCAGAAATGGTATAGCCTTGAATAGAATCATTCATAACATCTTGGTGGGAGTTGGGAGTTGGGAGTTGGGAGTTGGGAGTGAGCCGAAAGACTAATCCTGTCAATCCTTTCATCCGGTAAATCCCGATTGGAGTTGGGAGAGACAGTTTAGGAAAACACGAGACTATACCTCAAATTCTCATGCTAAAAGACTATGGCAATGGTAATGCCATATCTGCCAAAATTAGATCTAACAACTCAGGTAACTTGGCGATATTTAGATCCGGTGTAATTGCCGACATCGGGATCTGACTGACGAGATGGCTAAGGATCTTAAATTCTTGCGAACGCAGCGATTTATCCAATAAATAATTGGTATAGGTGTTGGTCACGAGGGTAATCAATCGATCCGGAATAGTCATCGGCTCGATCTGCGGCAAAGCTGGATCGCTGCCGCGTTCGTTGAGATAATAGATAGCCGCCAAGGGTAATGGTTCCGATTGAAACTCATACCCAGGAGCGTTCAAATCTACATATCGCTTATCCCAGGTTGGGTGAGTAGGCACCAAACGTGGCAAGGCATTGACATCGCCATACAGTGCGGTGACCGAATTATCCCACAGGCGAATGCGGGGATAGGCAGATTGCACCAAAAATGTCTCCCCACAATCGATCAGGGGCACGACATCATCGGATAGGATCGGATAACCTCGCTGGGCAAATGCCGCAGCGGTAGTCGATTTACCCGCTCCGGCTGCACCTACCAACACGACAACCCGATCGGCAATCGCGATCGCGCTAGCATGAAGGCACACTGTACCCCGCAATCTGAGGATAAAACCCAAGATCGGGCCTAACAGATAAGTAGCGGTATCTTCTAGCGTCAGATCGTCTGGCCAGGTTGCCCAAATCTGAGTCCCCAATCGATCGACGACAAAAGTTGTTTCATCATCGTATCGACAGTAGAAATATTCTTCCTGTCGATCTGTAGGATCGGCAATTTGCCACACCCGCAGGGGCGAGACAGTTTTTGCGAGAGATTTATCCAGATCCCGAGCGGCTGGATACCAATTTGGTGGCATTCCCGCATCTGGTGGTGCTACTTTCAACCAACTGGGTAATTGACCAAGTACGGCATTAACAACAGGAAGACCGCTCGCCGGAGCCTCGATGGCAATAGGCCCCGGCAGAGCGATATTAGCGATCAAATTTAGACCATAAACTCGATAATATTTCATTAACTAATGAAATCTCTAAGATGTTTTAGTTAAGCCTTTGGTACCACCATCTGGGGATGCTGTTGCCTTAGTTCCCATATCTTGGGTCATCACGCTAATGCTTCCATACAGTCTAAATTCGGGCTTGTGGTAACTTTGCTTATTCATAATCTGGGATTCGGGGTAATTGGATAAGTGGATCGTCGAGCTGACAGAGGTTAACCTTAAGTCGGGTGACTAAGACGTGTCATGCCCTCCAGTAGCCAGTAATGGGGGATTATAAAGTTGATGAAGATAGCGATCGAACCAGTAAGCAAAACTGATGGGCATTAGATAGTTCCAATATTCCCATCCAGCAATCGTGTCACTAGTGTTAACGAGACGATCGATACTAACATAGCCCTCGATCGCGGGCAAGATTTTGGCGATGTGCGAGAGATCGAGACTATCTAATCCCATGGCAGATAATGGATCGGCGACGAGCGGTGTTTTGGGGCGCAGTCTAATTTCGGCTGGCAAACTGTCACGCCCAGCCATTCTAAGTAATGTTTTATTGACGCACCACGGTACGGGTGGTAATGCTAGTAAATAATTCAGCAGTCGCAAATCGATAAATGGCAGTCGAATTTCGAGCGGTACTCCCGAACAGCCGGGATCGTTGGCTTCTAAATGAGCTGTCCACAAAACCGAAGTACTCTTGTTGTAAGCACCCGCTCGTGGAAAATCTAGCTGTTGTTTTGGTTGACAATGAATTTCTCCCCATCGCTGCTCCAGATCGATCGATCGGGCAAAATCTGGATTCAACCAAGTCGGACATTGCGGTGTTTCTAGCTCTGGTTTACCCCACCGTCGCCACCAACCCAGCAAACCCGAACCCCAATGCGGCTGGACTCCCAACCCCAACCAGGAGCGGCTCACATCCCAGCCAACATCGATGAATGGCATGGTTTGCAGCATTTCTACTACCGATGGCGCGGCGAGTGCTTCATCACCCCCATGACCGCATAAGGCAACTCGGCTATGAGCAGCGATCTCCTTTGTCCGCTCCCGCCATGAAGTCTGAAATGGATCGTTGCCTGGTGGCATTAAAAATTCACATTTATGCCAATCTTGATATAGTTTGTCGTCATCAGCGACTTGATATTCGATCGAGATTCCCAAACTGGCTGCTGCGACTCCCGCATAATCGCGTTCGCGATCGGGCATCAGTCGGTCGTATACAGTTGTAAAAGCCTTAAGATCCAGCGGCTGCGATCTTGCTTTAGCCACCGCCAATGCAGTCGCAGCAATTGTCGTCGAATCGAGTCCGCCACTAAAAAAGCTGGCAACTTTATCCGTACGTAAGCGATCTCCTACCGCTTGTGCCATCAATTCCTGAAAGCGATCGAGATAATCTTGAGTATTTTTATATCTAATTAACTCTGGCACTGGCAGCGTCCAATAGCGTCGCGTCTGGACTCCCCGCTGCTGCGACCAGGTAAATATATGCGCTGGCGGCAATCTTTGAATGTCGCTAAATACTGTCGTTGTCAGATCGTAATTGAGATCGAATAATAGTAAATCCCCGATCGTGCGATCGTTCAATTTACTCGATACCTGCGGATGTTGGCGTAGACAATCGATCGTATTGCTAATTATCAGGCAATTACCCACCTGGCTGTAATAAAACGGCTTCACGCCAAAATGGTCTCTGGCACAAAATAACCGCTGGTGCCGTTCGTCCCAAATTACAAAGGCAAAATCGCCCAACAAATGGTCTACACAATCCTTGTCCCAACGTAAATACGCCTGCAAAATCAGTTCGACATCAGTCAAAACGCGATCGCTATGAGTCAATTCTAATTTCTCGATCGTAGCTTGACGATCGTCTATCCGCGCATCAGCGACAATCCAGACTCGATCGTCGATCGTATACGGTTGCGACTCTGCTGCGGCTTCCCACGTCGTCCGTAATAACGTATGCCCGAAGCCGACAAATCCCCGCGACCACACCGTTTGAGCATCTGGCCCGCGCGAAGTCATCGCCTGGTTCATCCGGCTCAATAAGCCCGGATCTACAGGTGCCCCATCGATATGAATCAGTGCCAAGATTCCGCTCACAGTTTTTCCTGAATAGGTTGCTCGAACGATCGATCGAAAGCCTGAAACCGCTGATGTACGTCGTCGGTATCGTTTAACACGATGCCTTGATACTCCACCCACGCATGAGCGGAAAATTTATCTGTCTCTGTGCGTACGCCGATACGTAGCACACTTATAATGCCCTGCGATCGCAGCAAAATCCACAATACTAGAGATTGTTTTAAACAATTCGTCCATCGGGAGTTATAGCCGACCGCAACCCGCACCATTCGGACTGTCGTCCATACTTGCCGCTCTAGTTCTGCGTTTGCCACCGTTGACGGAGCGTAGCGATTGGCAAGCGGCAATCGCAACAAGAATCCTTGGGTAAATTGCAGCCCTTTAAGCCGTACCGAGATCGCGACTAGCGGCAATAAGCCCAAAGCTTGTAGCAGTAACGATCGTTCGCACTCCGATAGCTCCAATAACGTCTGACATTTACGGATTGGTAACTTCAACCAAGTCATGCTCGACAAATTGGGCGACCAAATTTAAAAAATCTTGTTTTAATACTTCTGGACTGACATCGAATCGCTCCAGCAATCGATCGTATGCACTTTGTAATGAGTCAGACTCTTTTAGGCAAGACCACATGACATTCCCGATATCGTCGAGTCCGAAGTATTCTTCGCTGGCTAAGTTCAGTAGGACGAGTTCGCCGCCCATATCTTGAACCAAGATATCTTTTTTGACAGCAACCTTCTGTGTAAGTATTAGCATCAATCCACAGTACTAGGAAAAGGGGGTAAGTATCGATCGTACAAAAATGTATAACAGCTTGTACGTCTGATTTCTCTAGAATATACCATCGATCGACCGATGCCAACTATTAATTTATGGTGTATGTTTAGT
>NZ_PVWO01000004.1 GCF_003003845.1 Chamaesiphon polymorphus CCALA 037
ATATTGTTACCTCTACTGCAACTTTGCCTTACGATGGTTGGAGTTGGGAGATTCCTTGTCTCAACCTTCGATCCGTTTTTCTTGACTTAAATCTCGTCGAGCTAGCTGTCGATCGCGATCTTTAAAAGCGATTGCTGTGAGATCGGACGATCGCAGGTGAAATTCAGGAAATATTATCACAAATCGGCAGCTACAATCGCTATATTTGCCACTTTATCCAACAGCTATAATCGCTTGGCTTCCCCTAGTGGGATCGCATCCAATCTTACGTTTTAAATGTGAGGAAATCGTGAGGTATAAATTTTGCAACACTGGGGCACCCTGCTATCGGTTAATCGTTTCACGGGTGACGATCGTCAAGGGTACCCTTGACGATCGTCACTAGAGCGTGTTCTGTCTTTAGAGAGATAACCTTTTCGCTCGAAGGGTCTAATGTGTAATTAGGATATATCGAATGAGTTAAAAGCTCGTTTCAAAATCCATAATTTGACTCGATTTCTTAGGAAAGAACTAATCTTATGAAAAATATCGTTTTACTTTCATTAATCTGCACCGGATTTGCAGCAACCATGCCATTCAAGGCAAATGCGCTGGAGTCACCACAAGTCACCAAGCTTGGTGGCGAGCCAAATCTAACGCTAGCCCAATTCCGTCGTAACGATCGACAATTCAATGTTTACTATCGCTATCGTGGCAATCGATCGTGGATTTTAGAAAATTCTTATTACAATCGTCGTGAAGCCGAACGGGCTGCTCGCAGATTGGAACGGCGTGGCTACAATACCTACGTACAACTAAGTCGTCAAGTCAATCGCCGTTTCGGTTAATCCCACTAAAATTACCACTTAATTTATGTCTCAAACAGAAGCGGTTGTCGCTCAGTTTAATGAGTTGCAAGATGGCCAAAAACGTCAAGTAACTGTCGGCGACACCGACATTCTGTTGATTCGTCGCGCCGATCGCATTCACGCGATCGGTGCTTATTGTACTCACAACAAAGCACCATTGGAGCAAGGCGTTGTCCATGGCGATTGTATCGTCTGTCCGTGGCACAATGCGTATTTTGACATTACCACGGGCGATCTCCACCAACCGCCAGGTTTAGATTCGCTCCCGCGATATGCCGTCCGCATCGACGGCAATAGCATTATCGTGACGGTTCCCGAATCTTCACCCGGTTATCGCGTGCCCGACATGGCAAAATACGCACCGGAGATCGACAAGCGAACATTTGTAATTTTAGGAGCTGGAGCCGCTGGTACACATGCTGCCGAAACCCTGCGCGTCGCTGGATACCAAGGGCGAATCGTCATGGTGACGCGAGATGAGAGATTACCATACGATCGCACGACTCTGAGTAAAAACTATTTTCTTGGTCAACTTAAAGCCGACCAAATTTTAATGCGATCGGTAGAATTTTATCAGGAACACGATATCGAACTGCGACTCGATTGTCCGGTCATCAATGTAGATACAAACACCAAAAAAGTTGCCCTCACCAATGGCGAAATGCTGACATACGATGCGCTCCTGATTGCCACAGGCACTCAACCGCGTCAGTTAAACGTACCCGGCGCAGATTTTCCAAATGTCTTCACATTGCGGAGTTTTGCCGATACCGATCGCCTTCTCGCTGCCGCTCAAAATGCCCAGCAAGCCGTAGTAATCGGTTCGAGCTTTATCGGGATGGAAACTGCCGCTGGACTGGCTCAAAAAGGGATTAAAGTCACAGTTGTTTCGCCTAGTTCTTTACCCTTCGAGCGGATTTTGGGTGCAGAAATTGGCGAGGTTTTTTATAAAGTTCATCAGGAAAACGGTGTAACGTTTAAAATGGGTCGCCAGGTCAGCCTCCTCGAAGGTCAAGGTGCAGCCCAAACCGTCGTTCTGGATAATGGCGATCGCTTGCCCGCCGATTTAATCGTCGTCGGCATTGGCGTCCAACCCGTAACCGATTTTATCGATGGCATCGAGTTAAATTCCAAAGATCGAAGTATCCCAGTCGATGAGTATTTACGTGCGGCTGAGGGCGTCTATGCTGCCGGAGATATCGCGCGGTTTCCAGATTGGCGCACCTCAGAATCGATGCGGGTCGAACATTGGCGCATCGCCGCCCAGCACGGGCGAATTGCCGCTTATAACATGGCCGGAATCCCGACAAAGTTTCGCAGCGTTCCGGTGTTTTGGAGTATGCAATTTGAGTTTCCAATTCGCTATGTCGGACATGCAACCGAGTGGGATGATGTTATTATCGATGGCGATTTAAATAAGCGCGAGTTTATTGCTTTTTATGTTAAAGACGATCGCGTCTTAGCCGCAGCCAGCAGCAAGCGTGATACCGAAACTGCCGCGATCGCCGAATTACTTCGCATCGACAAAATGCCCGCACCAAACGAGCTACGTCAAGGAAGATTTCAGCAAATATATCCCGATTTATTAATAGCGGGGAAACAGGGGTAAGGGGGAAAGGTTAAGGGGTAAAGCGACGATCGTAGTTAGCGGCTACGCCAACGTCTACAATGCTCCTAAAATATTCTTTAGAGACAGATGGCAGTGGTTGCAGACAGTTGCAAACGCTGCCATCTCAGATATCGTTGACTTTCAAAAAATCGATGGTTATCCATAACAACCATCCTGAAATTGCTAACCCGATCGCGCCACTAATTAAAAAATCGGTAAGTGACAATAACTGCTGAGAATACCCAATCGAGTAAACCCAAATACTCAGCGGAAATAACAGCAAAATTCCCGTCCAACTACCGGGTCTAATTTTCTTGCTACTCAGACTCAATCCCACATGGTCGAAAATGGGATGCATAATTCCAATGGCGGGCAATATGCCCCCAACTAGCGGCAACTTCCAGCCAGCAAAAGCGATCGCAATCGCGAAGATAAATATCGGTAAATTATCTAAAAATAGCAGCCAATTGAAGACAACAGATTGCCAATTCGGTTTGACTTTTTCCCACTCAGGCAGCCATGCTTCGGCGATCGTATGAATTATCAGTGCTGCTGCTAATAACCAGAACGAGATGTCTTGAAATGTCATAAAGTTATAATAATGACAACTACAAACCACTACCTTTCCATCTTAACCGACCAAATACTCGATCGCTGACAAAATATTCAGGTAAGATTAAGGGCAATCCGGTTACTCGCGATGAGAAATAATTACCTTGACATTACTCTCTACCATTGCAGCATCACCCCTATCCCTGCAAGATATCGCCCAGCGGGACTTGCTTCAGGAACTAATCGCCGATCGTCGATCGCCCAATACGCGGCGGACGTATACTAAGGCATTGGTAGATTTTTTCGTGCAAGTAGCCAATGCAGCACCAACACCAGCCTTAGTCGGAGAATTTTTGGCACTCGATCGCTATCAGGCGATGACATTAGTATTGAGATATCGCAGAATATTAACCGATCGCGGATTGGCTCCTTCAACGATTAATACCCGACTGGCGGCGATTAAAAGTTTGGTAGGTTATGCGCGCAAGGTGGGGCAATGTCAATATGATTTGGCGGATGTCGAAGGGGTAAAAGTCGAGACTTATCGAGATACTTCGGGGGTAAATCCGACTGAGTATCAGTTGACGATCGGGATCTGCGATCGCGATACAGTTAAAGGCGTGCGGGATTATGCAATCCTGAGGTTATTGTGGGATAATGCGCTGCGGCGTGCGGAATTGTGTCAGGCGAATGTCAAGGATTTCGATCCGATCGGTGGTAAGTTGTGGATTATTGGCAAAGGGAAAGTGCAACGTCAACCGATCGATCTGAGCCGTCAGTCGGTGCAGGCGATTCAGGCGTGGTTGGAATTGCGGGGGAAATGTAAGGCTACCGAGCCGTTATTTTGTACTCTCGATCGAGCGACAAAAGGGCATCGACTGAGTGGGAATGCCATCTATAATCTCGTCAGAGAGACGAGTGCAGCAGCGGGGATATATAAAGTGATGAGTCCGCACCGCGTGCGTCACAGTGCGATTACGGCGGCTTTGGATGCGACGAATGGGGATACCCGCCGAGTACAGAAGTTGAGCCGTCATGCGGATTTGAATACGCTCACTCGCTACGACGATAACCGTCGGCATCACCAAGGGGAAGTTACCAAGATTTTGGCGGAGTTGGTGTAGGATTTTTGCGTTATTGTGGGTCTACATCTAAATTGCGATCGCATCTTATGTGTTTTTCGGCCATCGTTAGTTTCAGTGCCGCAGCGGGATTATCCTGTCTGGGTGTCGCCACGATCGGGCAAACAACTTCAAAACGAGAGCTTTTATTAGCATCTTTTCCTTGTTTATTTGCCGTACAACAAACCTTGGAAGGATTAGTCTGGATCGGTAAGGATAATAGCTACTTCACTCACGGCGATACTATTGGTACTTATGGATTTCTGCTATTTGCCACCTTAATTTGGTTGGTGCTAAGTCCTCTGGCTATGTACTTGTTAGCTGAAGATATTAACAGAAAGAGATTTTTATTAGGATTAGCCATCGGTGGCGGTGTATTGGGTATTTATCTATTTGGCTGGATTGTGGCTCGTGGTGTAGAACCGCAATTATTTTCGGGTAATTTGTTCTACGATCTCAGATTCATTCCTTTTTATGAAATTATTAAATATCTGTATCTGGCGATTATTTCAGTTCCGTTCCTAACTGCTGAATCTTCAATACTTCAGCTATTTGGTGTCTCGATTGTTCTGTCTTTTATTTGCAGTCAAATCTTCTTTCAAATTACATTGGTATCTGTTTGGTGCTTTTTTGCAGCTATTTTAAGTGGATCTCTGTACTTTATCATGAGAAATGAATCTTCCAATAAAATGGCATAAACACAGATATTTTGTCAAAGGCTATACAAATTGGAATTTTATTTAACAACTAGACATTGTATTTTTTATTAGTCTTGTAAGACAAACTTGAGTAATAATGTTAACTAACAAAGAGAATGTATTAAAATTATATGCAGCATTCGATCGAGGTGAATTCGAGCTAGTACGGTCGATGATGTCTACAGATTTTATCGCTCACTTAGTCGGAATGCCAGCACCACTCGATCGAGAGGCATTTATCCAATTTGGGTCAGAATTTCGGACAGCTTTCCCCGATGGTTATCATCAGTTTGATGAGGTAATTGTCGAGGATAATCGAGTTGTGACGATCGGTAAATTTCGCGGCACGCATCTGGGTAAATTTCAAGGATTACCAGCCACAGGAAAATCGGTAGAAATCGAAGTTACTCATATCGACAAACTCATCGACGATCGGATCGTCTATCATTGGGGACAAGGCAACCAAGCGGGGATGATGCAACAATTGGGGATTGTCTTCGTTCCAGGCTTATCTCTAATTGCCGCAGCCATCCGCCATCAAATCAGAGGCTAAACTAGAACGTGTTGGTACGTCACTAGAATGTGTTGGTGCGTTACGCTTACGCGATAATACACCCTACAGCCTACAACCTAAAGCCTAAAGCCTAAAGCCTATCCCCTCCCTCATGGGTAATTACACCCTAAATATTGATGACACGATCGATTATAATCTCTGTGAAAAGTTGAACCTGTAGGCTGGCGGCTACCTCATTCATCCGCTCGTCAAATCCTCCTACCGTACTCCCCATCAGTGTCTAGAAAAAAATCTTCCATCTTCAAACAGTGGTTAACGACTGGCTCAGTCGCCTTTGTAGCGAGCGGGGGTTGTAGTTTACCGTTCACTCAGAATCTGGCTCAGTCTGCGCTAATCGGGTTGGCAACGCTACCGGGAGTCGCTGTTAGTAGGCTCGTGCGCTCGCGCCAACGCCAACAGCAGGTACATCGCCAACTGGCTCGGGGAAAACTGCGATTGAATCAAATGCATTACCGAGGCGAAATCCTCAACAAGCAGTTGCGAAGTAGGGACAAGGAGCGGCAAGAGATCGAGATTCGGGTAGCACAATTACAGAGTTTAGCAGCTAGTTTGAAAGCGAGGATCGATACCGATAGCCAGCAGTACCAGCAATTAGAGCAACAACTCGCCGCACTCACCCATCACTGTCAGGAACAACAAACCTTTGCAACCAAACTCGATCGCAAAATTCAGGATAAACAAGCTCTCAGCCTCGAAGTCGATACCGAGTTTAATCATCTCAAGCTAGAAGTATCTCAGCTAGAAGCAGTTAAATCGCAGACAGTCGGATCGATCGATCTCTTCAAAATATCGCTGAGAAATATCCAATCCGAAATCGAACGATGTACTGAAACTAAGCAAGAATTGGAACGAGAGATTCAGCAGTTGCAACGGCAAGAATTAGATAATGGTAGTCTCGATCGATCGCTAGAGCAGCAAGAATTAGATAATGGTAATCTCGATCGATCGCTAGAGCAGCAACATCAACTCATCCACGAACTCGATTCAGCAATTACCAACCGACAACATACTCACCAAAATTTAACAGTAGAAATCGATCGATTAGAGCAGATTGTTACCGCAAGATCGACAGAATTAGCCGATCGAGATCGGGAATTAGTAGCGGCACAGCAGCAATTAACTGAAACAGAATTAGCGATAAAGTCCAAGCAAGCGACATTAGATGAATTAGCAGCAGCAATAGTCGCTCGAAATGACGAGTTAGAATCATCGCCAGAGTATCTGGCCGAAAGACTGCACCAACGAGAATTAAAAACTGCTCGATTAGAGTTGAGTAGCAGGCAGGCCGAACTAGATAATTTAGAATTAAAAATTCAGGCTAAACGCCAAGAAATCGATGATATTGGCGTAGAAAAAATTCTCCAAATATTCGAGCCACAACCACCACAAGTCTCGCGAGATATTGACTCAATCGCCCCAAGCGGAACATGGCACGATAAATTCATAGATAATCCCCATCTCCCTGTTTTACAACACATCGAAAAACATGGCACGATTACCGAAGCCGAAGCTAGTATTAAACTCGGTAATGCTCGATCGGTCAGACAATTTGCTAATAAATTAGAAGAATACACCCCAGATCTACCCTTTTCAATTCGCGTAGAATCTTCCCCTAAAGGTAACCGTTACCTCAAAGAAACTCAGAACTAACAGCATCGCGATGAGTCCTTACCAAGACGACAATTTTTCTAAAGCATATACAACCGCTCTTTACCAAACTAAGGGAACCGTTAGTATTAACGTTAAAGTTAAGAGTGACGAAAATTTAGAAGTCGATCTATTATTTGTTAGCGATCCAAACAGCCAAGCTTGGGAAACAGAATCGCTAGGATTATTCGATGAATTAATGCAAGTTCATCCGATCGTCTTTATCGAACATTATAGTGGCTGGCTCAAGCCCGAGCATATTAGTAGATGCCTCACTCGTAGAGATTTATATATCAGCGGCGAACGCAGAGAATATCAAAAACGCAAAGAAATATTTACAGACGATCGAAAACCCTTCACTTGGATGCTGACAACTGGGTGTTCTCAAGAAATCCTCGAATCGCATTGGGCAAGAGCTGACACAGAATTGGGTGCGGGTATTTATCGCATCGCCCCCGCCTTTGGCATTGGGATCGTAGTAATCCGCGAACTCCCAGAAACACCAGCAACCCTGTGGTTGAGAGGGCTAGGTAAAGATAAAATCCTCACCAAAGCATTTGCAAATATTAGCGAATTGCCAGTGACGAAAAGAGAGCGAAATGATATCGTAGAAGTGTGTATTAAGCACTTCAAATATCTAAGTGAAAAGTCTTCAGCAAGTGGACTAACGCAGGAGGAAGAAGATTTTATGAAGACGATGGAAGAAATCGATACTCTCTACCGAGCAGAGATGAATCGGGCTAGGCTCGAAGGGCAACTGCAAGGGGAACGCGAGGGCGAGCTGAAAGGGCAGCAGGAGCTGGTGCTGCGCCAGTTAACTCGACGGGTGGGAAATGTATCGATCGAGTTAGCAACCAAGGTTAGAGCGTTACCTATAGAGCGTCTAGAAGAGTTTGGTGAAGCGTTATTAGATTTTACGTGCGTGGAAGATGCGATCGCCTGGTTCGATCTTTAGAGTAGTTTGGGTATAAAAATGAAACCCAACCTACAAACCTACTAACTATTTATGGCTCCCACTCCACTACCTGCCGAGATCGTCAAGCTTATCGATCGATTACAATTACAGCCGCATCCCGAAGGCGGCTTTTATCGTGAAACTTGGCGATCGGATCTCAGTTTACCCCAATCGGCTTTACCCAGCGACTATACAGGCGATCGAGCAGCAGGTACCGCAATTTTATTTCTATTACCCACCAGTCATTATTCGCGGTGGCATCGAGTACGATCGGCAGAGTTATGGTTTCACCAATCTGGAGATCCGCTAGAGTTGACGATCTCAGAAACTTTAGACGGCGCAGCACAAACAATTTTCCTCGGTAGAGATAACTGCTGGCAAGCCGTCGTACCACCTCAATATTGGCAAAAAGCTAAACCGATCGCAGGCGAAGCTGGATACGCACTGGTAGCTTGTGTGGTAGTGCCAGGATTCGACTTTGCCGACTTTGAGCTGAGTGATATCTAGCATTGCCATTTCTATTTATCAACCCGATCGATATTCATCTCAAATTAAAGAACCTGCATTAATATTTCTGCGTTATTGTCATCTGCTAATAGATAAAATTCTTTCCATCCTCTAAAACTCATTGAATACCATCTTTCCTCGCCATCATCTCCGCCAGGAAATAATGTTTCTGGCTCGAAGTGAAAAAGATAACCAGAATAAAAACTCTCGATCGACATAATCATAAAAGCGCGATCGTGTTGAAGACGGGCGTAAAAACTACTTTCAGGGGGAATTGCTTGATATGCCAACGTAACGCCCATAAATTGTGTTAAGTGGACAGTATCCACCAGCTAGGTTGCGAATAAAATTAATTATAATTCTCTCAATATGTTTCATGCTTAAAGTTATGGATCTGTAGGGGGCGGGTTTATGCTAGTCAATATCGATTGTACTGTTTGAGAGCGAACAAACCCGCCCTCCCCGCTAGAAGATCTCAAATGGGTTCTATAATCGTCACACGATCCAAATTTACGATCCATAACCCCCGATGACTAACATTACCCCGCGAGATATCGAACATATATTTGAAAGATTGAGATCGGGTGTAGTGCCAGAGCGGGGACTAGAAGCATTTGCCGTCGGGATCGATCGATCGAGAGGCGAGATAAAGCGACAATTAGACTTAGCCGGAAATAACGAAGGCGTATTTAAATTCCTGCGGGGTGGCTATGGTTGTGGTAAAACCTTTATGGCTCGCTTGGCACTCCTCGACGCTCAGGCTCAGGGGTTTGCAACCAGCTTTGTGGTGGTATCGGATAACGATTTGCATTTCCATAGATTCGATGATGTCTATCGGAAAGTCGTGCAAGAATTGGCAACCGATCGATGCGATCGCGGGGCGTTGGGGTTTATACTCGATCGGTGGATCGCTCGGATGGAAGATGCCGCGATCGATGGTGGGGCGAATCCCGATGCTGAAGATTTCGATACTCAGTTACAGCAACGGATCGAATCAGATCTCGCATCCCTCACAGGTGGCAAAGCACCCGAAGATATGACACGGGTATTGCGATCGATCTTCGCCCTCAAACAGCAGAATAAATTCCCCGAAGCCAGCGCGCTCCTCTCTTGGCTATCGGGTAGCGAAAACGTCGCGGCATCCTCCAAGCGGATCGCTGGGATTAAGGGCGATATTGGCTCTAAAGAGGCGATGGATTACCTTCAGGGCATTTTAGCCATTACCAAAGCATCGGGCTATAAAGGCTTAGTTATCGTCATCGACGAAGCCGAAACCATGTTGCGGATGAAAACCGATATTCGTGCTAAATCTCTGAATGGCATTAGGCAAATTTGCGACGCAGCCGATCGCTATCCGGGGTTATTCTGGATCTTTACAGGTACGCCCGAATTTTTCGATACCAATCGCGGGGTAGCTGGTTTATCGCCATTACACGATCGGTTGAAACTAATTAAAACGGGTAACTTTGCCAATCCCCGTCAACCGCAACTAGTACTCACACCATTCGATCGCGATCGCTTAAAAGATGTCGCACTCAAATTGCGAGAAATATATCCGACAGAAAACCGCGATCGATTAACCAAAAAAGTCACACCCGAATTTATCGATTTACTAGTAGATAAAGTCACCCAAGGTTTCGGCGGCGATGTCGGGATCGTACCGCGTCAATTCTTACGGCAATTAGTCAATATTTTAGATTTAGCCGCCACCGAACCAGATTTCGATCCGATGACAGATGGCGGTTATGACTTGGTAGAACTCAGTGCGGAGGAAATCAGAATTCGAGATGGTTTACCCTATTTTGAACCGGAACCCACCGATGCAGAACAATATGCCGTTAGCTTCTAATTGCGATCTTCTATTGTCGATCGATAGAACTTAAGATCTGACTGCTGACATGTTGTTCTCTAGTAAATTTAATAACTTCAAACTAAGATCTAAATATGGCTTCACGTCTTTGGGGTGTAAGTACTGACTTTTCGTAAAAGTTTTATCACCCATCGTCAAACTACTATTAGTATGCTTGGGTGGAAAAGGAAAGACTAGCAAATATGAGCCGATCGCTTCGGTACAGATCTTATTAATTTCGTAGAACTTGATTAAATTTGGTTGAAATAAATTGCGGACATCCTCAACTTGGTTCGATAATAGCCGATAGCCTTTAGAAAAAGCTGGAAAGCGATCGAAATTAATATCTTCATAACCAGCAAAATTTGCTAACTTATCCCAGATATGTTCGGGACGTAAGCTAAATCCAGGCACATCGAGCGATTCATCATAAAATACCAATACTGTTTGGCAAAAAGTTTCGGTGTCGCTATTACTTTCGATCGACACCGAGTCTTCATTAAAGCTGAATTCAGTACTTCTGCGCTTACAGATGGTATAGCTGTAATCGAAGATCGCTACTGTGACTGGTTTAGCATTGCGCTTGACTTGCCCGCACATCAGATTGCTGACATTGCAACGTTCCCCATACATAAAAAAATCCAGATTGGATACCATTGGAGCAATGCTCTCATCCCCTTTTGGAAAAAAGTCTAGCTTGAGCTGCCTAGCCACCAATTCTAGATCTTGACGACGCTTCTTAACGAGGTACACAATTCCACCGACGATCGCCACTACGATCGCGATAAACAAGAAAAATGGCAATGCTTTCATTCAGTTCGATCCCAGCACAATGTGATGATGCTATTAGTATTCCCAATCTAGAAACACTTCAATCTAAATGCGCTAGTGCCGACGATTCCGCACGGCGGACGCTCCGCGAACTAACACAATGGGATGCTAGCTATCAACCTAATCCCAAATGACTTACCCCCGCTGCAACCTTTGCTCTTTGACAATCCTCATCTAACCCAAACCGCTCTACCCAACTTTGCAGATAGCCAAAATCCAACTTTTCCTGCTGCACTTTCAGAATTCCTAAAATATCCCGCCATTGCTTATCTGACTGACTCGTTCGTCGCCAAATTAACTTGCTAATAATTACATCTTCTGGAGATGCAATGGCAACTTCTCCACTTCCAGGTAAAGTATACGATCGAGATCGATCGAACTTAATCAGATCGCATTCTTCCCTACCCGAAATCATCAAATCGACATTTTCAATTGTTTCTAAATGGGTAATATTCAAACATCGCAAACTACATGCCATTACATCTGCCAAGCCAGCCACATAGAACCCCTGTGCCTCAAAATTGGCCGCCAAGGTGGGTAAATCTGCTAAATCGACAGAAATCACCACATCCAGATAGATCGTGGCTCTTGGCTCTCCATGAGCTATTGCAGCCACTCCGCCAGTAATATAGTAGGGAATATTAGCAGAGTTTAAAATTCGGGCGAGTAAAGATGCGATCGCAGTAGGATCTTGACTCCAACTCATCAGATTTGGGGGTATATAATTGACAGGGCATTTCTCTTGTAACCAAGCATTCGCAATCTTCTGAGAGAACGCTGTATCCGTCAGTTCGGGAAAACTTTGGCGCAAACATTCGATCGATAATTGTCTGGCACTTTGCTTGTATTTATCACCCAATATTAACCGATCGACTGTGGTTCTCTGGCGATATAGATGAAAACGCACCAAATCGGCATTGATGTTGGTATCGATCGATTGGGGGCAATATCCGACAGGAGCCGCATCGATGGGTAACTGAAGTGGTAATGACATTCGATCTTAAGATCTACACAAGTTTCAGAATTTTGAATACCTTAAGCGTACTCGACTTTATCCGCGATCGATTATTGCTCAATGCGGATGGCTGGCTGGGTTTCGATATTTCTCACCACTCTGGCTGGTACGATAATTTCTGATTCTTGCCATCGATCGATAAAGGCGATTACATCTTGCTTGCTAACTATTCCAGTTGAAATTTGCCGTTTTTCTTTCCAGCCAACTGCATATTGTCCGGCAACATTTAAATCTAAAGTCCATGATATTTCGTTTAATAATCGCTCGTCGTGTCCCCGATAGATCCTAAATTCATCAGGTAAATCTGCTAGTTTTTGTCTTTCCACTTCGGTCATCATGTGAATGATATTAGGCGATCTATCTCTATGAGCTGAAAATCTTTCGATACCCAATAGCACTTCAATTGTAGATGAGGAATGTCCTACCAGTTCGCGATCTGTCCATATCTGTCCGACAATTTTAAAATATGTAGGATCTGTCCTCATATATTCATTTTTAAATACTTCTAGTAGCCGATCTCTAGGTGATAAATGTGGTAAATAGGATTGCCATTCATTGGGCTGTGATGCCAGTCGATCGATTTTGTGTTTTTTAGATTCATAGACTAGATTAATGCGATGATAAAACACTGGATGGGCAAATTCACAACGATAAATTGGATGCTGGATCGTCTGTTCATTTCGGTCAGAGCCTCAAACCACCAGTAACCCTATTGCCAGATGCTCAAAAGGCGAGAGTTACAAGCATTAGTAACTCGTCGTCAACAAGTAGTGGCAATGGTGACGATGGAGAAAAACCATCTCCACAGTTGCGAAACTTGGGTCAGGTTGAGCATTGAGGCAACGATCGCCCAGTTAGAAGCTCAACTGGTGGAGTTGGAATCTCGCTTGGCACAAGTGAGTGCACAGCGACCCCAGTGGCAGGAACGATTAGCAATTCTCACCAGTGTCAAAGGGATTGGCCCAGTCATTTCCCAAGCTTTGTTGGTGCAGTTACCAGAATTAGGACAACGCACCGCCAAACAGATTGCCGCGTTGGTGGGGGTAGCTCCGTTTAATCACGACAGTGGTAAAACGCCGGATTCAGCGACCCAAATCGCGCTGAGGTCTCCTCAGCGTGCGTTTGGGTCAAGACAAGGCGTCCGCCTTGAATTGCGCTCGCTATTGTATATGGCAGCCATGTGTGCGGTGCAGCATAATTCGGTGTTTCGCGACCATTATGCTCAATTGCTCCAACGTGGTAAGCCACGCAAAGTGGCTTTAGTGGCTTGCATTCGGAAGTTGCTGGGCATTCTTAATGCCATGCTCCGTACCAATCAACCTTGGTGCGAACAGCCAGTGCCGCTGGCGGCAACAGCCACTAATTAGCGGCTGATTTCCGTCTGCTGGCAGATGCGATTGCAACTGTTTTGGGGTTCGATCGATAAAAGACTGTGATGATAATTGCTGTAGGCAGCTCTTGCCTCACGGTAGCTTCAGCTTGTCTGTCGAGCGAATAAATTGCCCCTTGACAATTAACATAATCGCTACGCGGACTGAATTTCCTAGTCCGCGTAGGCGGACTTTGCAACACGAGCAGCGATGCGCGCTCGTCGGGTTCCCCGACGGTTTAGTGCATCAAGACAGCGGTTTCTAACCGCTGAGGTTACTATCAAAATCTGTTAGTTTCCAACTGGGGGAACTGTCACTGGGGGAACTGTCACTGGTGTTACGGGAGCCGAAGATAACCAGCCCGCACTCAGGATAATTGTCATGGTGATAAATACCATAAATAAACCCCAAGTAATCCGATTGAGATTGCTCTCCGCACTTTTGGTGCTGCTAAATAATTGTGCTTGACCACCAATGCCCCCAATTCCATCACCTTTGGGGCTATGCAGCAACACCATTGCAGTTAAACCAAATGCAGATACGCACCAAATAATCTCAATAATAGTAACGGTATTCATCTAAATAGTTCTAATTCGTAATAGTCATCGATCTATTGTATCTCGATCTTGCTTGGGAGTCAGGACTCGATCGTCGGGATCTCATTTTGCACCAGTATATCTTTACTATTAGTTGTGGAAGGGGAAAGGGGAAAAAGGCTAGCTGTGCTTGACGATCGTCAATTGGGCAATTAGCGCAAGAAAATCTGTCAGCGTCTGGGGTAGATAAAATTGGCAAGTTGCAGCGGACAAGATCTAGTACAGTTAAGGATATGGAATTCGAGCGCATAGAGCTAGCTAGCGGAAAATTTACCAATACGACATTGGTACAGCTTGGCGTAGGTCAGATGGCAAAAATCAGGCGATAGTTATGAGGGCGGATTGCCGATCTTTGTAAAAAGTGACGGATCTAGCTTCTGATTTGATTTATAGATATTAATATATTCATCTATTCCCTAATTATAAGATATGCAGCTTTTCATCGATACTAATATTCTGCTATCTTTCTACGCACTCAACCAAGAAGATTTAGCCGAATTAAGTAAACTAACAGACGCGATCGATAAACAACATATAACATTGTTATTTACCGATCAAATTATCGATGAATTCAATCGCAACCGCGAACAAAGAATCGATGGTGCGATTAAATCCTTTCGCAATCAAACATTCAATCCTCAATTCCCTCAACTCTGTGAAGACTATCCAGAAATCGAACTATTGAGAGAATCGCTCAAGCAATACGAACGCTCTCATGCAGCATTAGTCGCCAGGATTGCGATCGACATCAAAGCCAAAACTCTCAAAGCGGATCGGATCGTCCAATCTTTATTTAGATTGGGCAAGCGACTGACACCGAATAGTACCGTACTCGATCGAGCGCGGTTTAGAATGGGCATTGGCAATCCACCGGGTAAGAATAACTCTTTAGGCGATGCAATTAATTGGGAGTGTCTGCTCGATGAAATTCCCGCAGGTGAAGATCTCTATTTTATTACTGGCGATAAAGATTATTGTTCGGCACTAAGCGATGATGAATTTAGCGATTTCTTACTAACTGAATGGGAACGTAAAAAGCAGACAAAGATTCATTTTTACAAGCGGTTGTCGAGTTTCTGCAAAGAACAATTCCCGGAAATTGCCCTAGCTAGCGTCCGCGACAAAGAATTTTTAATCAGAGATTTAGTCAATAGTCACTCGATCGCAGCTACTCAAGCAGCGATCGCCAAATTAAGTTATTACTCAGAATTTACCGCCGCACAAGTCAACACGATCGTCGCTGCCGCGATTTCCAATCGTCAGGTAGTTTGGTCGATCGAAGACGAGTTAGTGAGAAACTTTCTATCATCGGTAGTTGCAACTAACAAACAGTATTTAGATCCAGCAAGTTTAACCGCGATTGAAGGCTTATTAGGCGAAAGCTAATCAATGCTACCAAATTATGCTATAGATTGAGATCGAACTCAACTGGTAAGCTGTGCCACCATTTCGGCACGAGATGAGACTTCTAGCTTGCGAAACATCCGCTTCAAAGCCTGCTTGACCGAATTTTCGGTAATCCACAATTCCTGCCCGATTTCGGCATTCGTGCGCCCCAACGCGACCAATTCGACAATTTGCAATTCGCGCGGCGTCAATTTATCGATCTGAAAAACTGGAGCGGCGGTTCTGGCTGTCGTCGCCCAAATCGATAAGTGCAAACAGATCCCGCTGAGATCGGTTAAATTTTGATTGTCGAAAGCAGGCATCGATCGATCGCGAGTGCAACCCACCGCTCCTACTAATTTACCGCGACTGACGATCGGCCCCACCATCACATGCCAATGATCGGGACGAGGACAAATCATTTTCCATGTTTTGGGAGATGTTACCAAACCTTCGTGAACTGGTGCGTGATGTTCGACTAAATAACGTGCGACCGGATTATGCTCGATCGAAAGTGCAACTTTAAAGATCTTCTGAAGATTGGGATCGATCGTCGAAAGTTTATCGAAGAAAAAAATGCCCGCTCGTGTCGCTGCAAAATGCTCGCCAATTTGGGGTACGACTTGCGATCGTAAATCTCGTTCGTCCTTGAGCCGATCGATTTCTGCAAATAAAGGCTGCAAGGAACCGCTCATAGTGTCAAAAAGAGTACCCGATCGAGGACTATGCCCGATCGATTTTCACTTCTAGTATAGACACTATCAGCTTTATTGAGATCGTTACTAGGAAATCTATTTATGACTGACTCCCCAAAATATACTCTTGGATTGGTCTTTTATCCCGGCATGACCTCGCTCGATATTATCGGGCCACAGCAGGTTTTAAGTTCGTTACCTGGTGTCCAAATTCATCGGATTTGGAAAACGCTAGAGCCAGTCAAAACTGACGATGGCATGATGGTTTTACCCGATACCACCTTGGCAAATTGCCCGCAATTAGATGTTATTTGTATTGGCGGTGGTCTCGGACAGGTAGCGGTAGAAGACGATCCCGATCTACTAGAATTTCTCTACAAACAAGGGAGTACCGCCAAGTTTATCACTTCTGTTTGCGGCGGCTCGGTGTTTCTAGCGAAAGCAGGGCTGCTCGAAGGCTACCGAGCGGCTACACACTGGGCAGCACGAGATCGACTTGCACAGTTAGACGTTACGGTTGGCACCGAGCGCGTCGTAGTCGATCGCAATCGGATTACAGGTGGCGGCGTGACCGCAGGTATCGATTTTGGGCTGACGCTGGCGAGCATCCTCTATGGTGAAGAAATCGCCAAGATTACTCAATTATTGATGGAGTACAATCCAGCTCCGCCATTTGATACCGGATCGCCAGAACAAGCGGGGGCTGAGTTGGTCGAGAAGGCAATGTTATTTATGCAAGGAATGATGCCAGATCTGGCAATAGCACAATAGGCAGATTTATCAGTGCGATCGGCTTTTTGTATTTAATTACAACAGAGCTATCCGTTCTCATCTCCAAAATTAATATTCGGGAATAATCGCGATCGACTCAATCGACTATATGCCAATTCAATCTAGACCCGAAATCACAATTTTACAGATAATCGCACCATTAATTGTCGCGCTTGTCTTTATCGCCTTTTGCTCTTTATTTAAGGAACCAAACCGTCGCAACTTCAGCGCGCTGATGATTTCTGGAGCCGGAGCGGCGTATCTTAATGGTGGCTTATTGGGTTGGGAATTTGTATTCTGCACTGTGATGACTGGTGTAGCCTACTGGGGCTTAAAAGATTACCGATTTATTGGCATCGGATGGTTACTACACACAGCATGGGATACAGTTCACCATTTATATGGCACGCCAATTGTGCCATTCGTTCCGCTGTCGTCGTTTGGGTGCGCTATTTGCGACCCGGCTTTGGCGTTGTGGTATTTCCAGGGCGCACCTTCCATTTTTAGTTGGTTCCGCAAAGTTGAGGGAGATCGCAGTACCGATCGCCTTTAATTTCTAAAATCTATCTTCAAAAATAGTTGTAATTATGACTATCGATCTGCCTTCCGATCGCACCCAAATATCTCGTTCTTGGACTCAAATTAGTTTTCTTGCGATCGCGATCTTATTTAACCTGTGCTTAGTTCTGCAATTACTGACAGTTGGACTAGCGATTTTTTATGACTCTAGTTGGTGGCAGATTCATGTTCTGCTGGTGCGTGGCTATAGTGGATTGCTGGTGCTGTTATTAGGAGGGCTGTTCGTCACGCCATTTCCTCGCAAAATCAAAATGCTGACAGGTAGCATGTCAATTCTCCTCGTTTTGCAATTCATCACTATCCATACCAATAGTCCCATTCCATTAGGAATTATACATCCCTTAATCGGATTTTCATTATTTACAACTTCGACAACATTAGTGCATCGAGCTTGGCGATCGATTCGCGATCGAGAATAAGCGATAACTATCTGTAACTTAGCTACTTTTCTCAATCCTAACTTCAACAAAAAAAATCCAAAAAACCAATGTCTGATTACGCTCATCCCGAAGTTTTAGTCGATACTCAATGGCTGCTAGATCGTCTCCACAATCCGACGGTGCGGGTAGTCGAACTCAACATGAGTCCAGAACAATTCAAAGACGCACACATTCCTGGCGCGGTGTTTTGGAATATCTTTACTGATTTGCTCGCGCCCGATCTCAGTATGAATCTAGATCCGACCGCAATCTCCCAACTGCTATCTCGCTCTGGCATTACCCCCGACACAACCGTAATTGCTTATGGTAGTTATCCCGATACGGGAGCCTTGATTTTCTGGTTTTTAAAAACGCTCGGACACGATCGAGTATATGTCCTCAACGGCGGACATCAAAAATGGCTAGCCGAAGGTCGTCCCGTAGTCTCAGAGTTTGCCAGCTTCCCACCTACACAAGATCGGGAGCTATCTGTCAATCCCGATCTGCGGGTATTACAAGCCCAAGTGCAGACATCACTCGATCGATCGGATTGCGTGTTGCTCGATGTCCGTACCCCTCCAGAATACCGAGGGGAAATATTCATGATGAAGCCACCTGAAGGCTCAGAACGCGGGGGGCATATTCATGGCGCAGTGAATATCGAAAATGTCCTCGCGCTCGATGAAGATGGTACGTTTAAGTCTGCCGAGGCGTTACAGGCTCTCTATAGCAGTCAGGGTGTTACCGCCGATAAAGAAGTATTTCCTTACTGTGCCATTGGTGGCAGATCTGCCTGTACTTGGTTTGTACTGAAGTATTTATTGGGTTATCCCCATGTTCGTAACTACGACGGATCTTGGAATGAATGGAGCCGTCAAACCGATCTACCAATTGCGGTTGGAGACAATTAGCACGCCTTCGATCGTCAGTAGCAGGCAAACAACCACCCCAGACAAGTTCGCAGCTCTTCAATATATGAACTCTTCACGGCAATCTTCAAACCAATCTTTCGATCGAGAAGCTATCCGCCAAATCATCAACATCGCATTAGCACAACAATCCGACCTCGGCAGTGAATTATCTGATGCACAGTTATTAGAAATCGCCCAAGAACTGAATATTTCTCCCGACTCGATCGAGCTAGCCAAAAGTCAGTGGTTAGAACGGCAAAAACTAGCCCAAAAACATCAGCAGTTCGAGCTTTATCGTCGATCGAAATTGCAAGCTCGTTTCGGTCAATATGCAATTGTCAATGCCTGCTCGATCCTGTTAAACCTCCTGACTGGATTTGGCATTCCTTGGTCTTTATACGTCCTCATTTCCTGGGGCATGGTACGCGGTGTCGATGCGTGGCAAGTCTGGTTTCAGCACCAGGGGTATGCTTACAATCGCGCTTTTCAGAAATGGGAACGCCAACACACAATGCCAATAACTTTTGAAAATTAGTAGTCGATCGCTTCAAATACAATACTCGATCGACAATCTCCACAAAAAAATCCCCTCCGAGGAGGGGTGCCCGAAGGGCGGGGTGGGTTCACCATCTACGATCGCACTAATAGATTTCCAAATGCTCTAACTTAGTTAGTACAGTCAAAATTAGATCTAACTAGTGCTTAGTGAAAATCTACCCACCCCGCCCGTTGGGCACCCCTCCTGGGAGGGGATTTTTTCGGTTTACAATTAATCGTTGTATAGTAAGATTTTGTAGGTTTCTGCTGTCGGTTTCGTTGCCTGAGCTACCGCTTTATCGAGATCTTTAAGATGATAGCGATCGCTAATTAAAGCATCCACATCGATGCGATGATTGAATACCAGATCTGCCGATAATGCCTGAACCCTAAACGAAGAACTATAACTACCCATTAAATCGATCTCGCGTCGATACAAAACATTGGGATTAATCGGAATTTCTAACTCATCGGGAAACTCGGCAAAAAACAGGATTTTGCCACCTTTACGAGTGCAGTCTAAGGCTTGGAAAAAGGCTTTATCGCTGGGTACCGCGAGGATCGAAGTATCGACTCCCATTCCACCTGTTAAGGCGTGAATTTTGGCAGTGAGATCGGGATCGCGTGCGTCGAAGGCAGCTTCGGCACCTACTGCTAGAGCCTTCTCTACTCTGGCGGGTATCAAGTCAGTCGAAATTGCTTTAGCTCCAAAATGCTTGACTAACATAATAAACATTAACCCGATCGGGCCAGCACCAGTAATTAAAACTGTATCTCCAGCTTGAATATTCGCTTTTTTGACAGCTTTGAGACAGCAATTTGTCGGCTCGACAAAACTGGCTTGTTCGTCGGTAACTGCATCGGGAATTGGGATCAAACCGCCGTTGCGAACGATGTGGCCCGGTACTTTGACGTACTCGGCAAAGCCACCACCGCTGGGCGCAAATCCCGCCGTCGTGGTGATATTTTTGTAAACATCGCACATGGAATAATTTTCGTGGAGGCAGTAGCCACAGTGCATACAGGGTATATGGTGCATCACTACCACTCGCTGTCCGACTTGCCAATCGTGCACATCCGCACCTACTTGACTGATGACTCCCGCCGTCTCGTGTCCGAAGATGCGAGGTGGTGCGTAGAGCGGATAGAGGATTTTTTTGATGTCCGACTGGCATAAGCCGACTACTTTGACTTGGACGAGTACCTCGTCTGCGGCAATCTCTGGGACTGGGATCTCTTCGTAGCTGAGTTGATTGACTCCACGAAATACTTGTGCCTTCATAGGTTTAGAGGGTGGATGGGTAGATGGGTGGATGGGTGGATGGGTAATAATTGGGTAATGGGTAATGGAACGCAGTTCCACAATACCTCAAGTCTTCTGCATTCTACTGTCTACTCTCTATTCACTATCCACTATCCACTATTCACTACCCTCTACCCCCTAAGCCACTTTACTTCAACAAGTCAAACAAACCATCATCAAGCTCATAGCCTAGCATTTGAGTCATGAATTTCAGGCGCGATCGATCGGTGATTTGTTGGGCATCTAGCCAAGCTGTTAGTAAAAATACTCGCTGCATTACCCAAATTTCTAGAGCTTCGGGATTGTACTGGATTCCGTCCTTACGACTGAATTGATGGGGAACGAGCATTGCGACATAACGAGCGAGTTCTCCAGCTTGCCAATCGAGGATTAGTGGTAACTGTGGATAGCAGGCATCTAACCGAATAAACCACAATCTTATTTCAGGAATTTCAGAAAGTTCGCGCGGATCTTGCGGTTCTAATGGATAGTCGATCGTTAGTCTTATATCTAGATTGAATTGTTTGGGATTGGTATCTACCAACCAGCGATCGAGATCGGGTGCGATCGGTGATAGATCTAGATTCAGAATTGCACGCTCGCTAATACTAACAGTTGTCATATGCTCGGGATTTATATAAACTTCGATCGATAATTTAGTACATAGTCACAGCGATCTTAGATTATCATTGTAAGTGTTAAGATACTCAAAGAATTACAACACTGATTTCCTCAATCTGACTCTTTCGACAGACTCCCACCTGTTGCTGTTGTCTCAAAGCTAATCAAGAGCTGGCATAGCTCGATCCATTCTAGCTAATTGCTAGCAATTTACCCCTACTTTTGTCTTTATCTTAACGATCGAAAAGTCCCCGTGCAACGTTCGCTATTTCTGTTCTCCTTGCTACTTAATTAAGATTTTATAAACAAAAGCAACTTAAATTAAAACTAATGGTATAGATGTGAAAAAGTCGACAAAATGTAAATTTTAATACTTGAAGATCGAGCAGATCTAGCGATCTCAATCGGGGACGATCTTGGTAAAGTAACAGATTAGCTCGCAAATATAAAAATAATATTTTTACTATAAACTTAAAAATTAGCTGGAGTGTGAGGAGAGGATAGTGGAAAATAGCAACAGGCAAGCGATCGGGACGCAAATAGTATCCGCATGGAAAAAGTTTCAATCGCGCAGATCGGCTAGAGACAGCGGTGAAGTCGATCTTCCAGATCGATCGAGTGCAGAGGCGGACGGAGACGATCTCCTGGCCGATCCGAGCGGCTATTTACAAGCGGATGCGGCCAGCCAAAACTCTACAGTTACGGCGATGTCCAAGATCTTCGATAAGGATCTGTTTAGCGATGTTGTCGCACCGATTAGTAAGCTCAACCTGCCAACTGTTACTTTAAACCCCTGGTCGGCATTTTGGGCGGTGCTGGCAGCAATGGTAGGTGGAACGGGGATTACTAGTTATTTGTTGTTGATTGCGGTACCGCCGACGCCAACTTGTCAGGGTACTTTGCCCGTTTCTACCGATGCCGAGCGGCTCTACTGCGCTCAAGTCGGTGCCGATACCCAGGAAGTACCCAAGCTGAGGATTGCGGTCGATCTGGTCAAAGATTGGACGGATCGTCATCCGCTCTACCGCGAATCGCAACGCTTGCTCAAAGAGTGGTCGGAAGACTTAACCAGAGCTGGGCGCAAGCAACTTAATGAAGGTCAGATCGGCAAAGCGATCGCGACGCTCAAAATTATCCCTCCCACTAGTCCCATCTACGATCGCACTCAAGAAACGATCGCGAAATGGTCGATTCAAGCCCAGGATAGTGCCAGTATTGATGCCAAATTCGAGCGCGCGATGAAAACTGGCGATTGGAATCAAGCATTTGTCATCTTGCAATCGGTGCAACGGATGCGGGGCAGCTACTGGAGCGGCTTCAAGCACGATAAAATGTCTGCTAAGCTGGCGATCGAGCGCGATGCTTGGGATAAGCTCCAAGAAGCCAAAGACGCACTGGTAGACAAAGATAGTGATGACTACAATACTCGCGCCAAACGGATGGAATTGGCAGTCAAAGCGGCTGGCAAAAAGGGTAAAGAAGTTGAAGTGCCCTTACCCCAACAGCCAGAACCGATCGTCAAAGCGATGAAACTGGCCAATCTCATCGACCCTAGTAGCTATGCTTATCAGGAAGGCCAAACTTTGCGGAGCAAATGGAGTCGGCATTTAGTCGGCTTGAGTGTCGATTTGTACAAACAGCAGAACTTTAACGACGCGATCGAGATCGTCCAAAAAGTGCCCCAGGACGTGTCGATTTACGCCGAAGCGCAAGATTGGGTCAAGCTCAATCAAGCACATGTCTGGGCGGGTAAACGGCACATGCTAGCGATGGTTGACGCGATCGCGCAAGTCAAGAAAATTCCTAAAACCAGTCCGATTTACACCCTCGCGCGCACCAAGCAATCTAACTGGCGATCGATGCTCAAACAGCAAACCCAACTCCAGTGGGCGCGCTCGATTGCCAGCTTCCAACAGCCAGCAACCCTAGCAATGGCGATCGAAACTGCCAAGCAAGTCCCCGCTCAAAGTGAAGTCGGGCAAACGATTCAAAGCGAAGTTGCCACCTGGAATCGGCAGATCGAAACCATCGACAATCGGGTTATTTTCGCTAAAGCCAAACAGATCGTCAACAAGGGCGATTCTTTAGGCAATCTCAAAGCTGCGGTGAAGTTAGCGGGGAAAATCACCAAAGATCGCCCGCTGGGTGAAGAAATTACCGCTGCTGTTGCCGAATGGAACGAGAAAATTCAGACGATCGAAGATCGCCCGATTCTCAATAACGCGATCGCCACAGCCCAAGGCGGCAATCTCGCTGGCGCGATCGAGATCGCCAATCGGATCGCTCCCGGTCGATCGCTGTATCGCGATGCCCAAGCCGAAGTTCGCTACTGGAGGCTAGAACTACAAGAAATTGCCGATCGACGCACGCTAGAACGTGCTATTAATATTTATCGTCAGGGCAAGATCTCCGTGGCGATCGACTTAGCCGCAACCATCGGTCGGCGAAGTCCCATTTATAGCGATGCTCGTTCCTATGTTGCTAATTGGCGGCTGCTCTTGACACCACGTTCGGTCGGTAATTGATAATTGATAATTGATAATTGATAATTGATAATTATCTCTTTCTGTCTATTTGCGTAGTATCTGCCGATTCATCAGGACAGAAGATTGTCATAATGAATAATTAGGTTTAATTTCTCCCGTCAACGGGGAGGCTTTACACCTAATTTTTCTCGGTTAGTAATTAGGGATGGGAAATTGCCACAGGCTCGATGAAAAATATTCAAATTTCGTTGTGGGACGAGCAGAGGACTCAGATCTTACAGCAGTGGCAATTTACCCCCCCAGCACCGATTGAGATCGGCAGATCTCCCGAACGCCAAGTCGTCATCGATCGACCCTCAATTTCGCGGCTCCATGCCACAATTTCGTATACGAGTTTGCGTCAAGGTGGCGGCTATTGGGAAATTAGCAATCATAGCCCCAATGGTACTTCTGTCAACCAAATCGCTGTCGTCCAGGGCAAAGGCTCTACTCTGGTCACTAATGACGCTCGGATCGAATTATCTAACGCCGGGACATTATTAACCGTCGAACTCGATGTCGCGCCGCTACACGTCCACTTACCAGCGGCTCCCGTCAAGTGCGAACACCCAGACAACCCACCCAATACCTTATTTTGCATCCACTGCGGCGAGCCAGTTACGGTCATTCGTCAGATTAGGCAGTATCAAGTCCTCAAAACCCTGGGACAAGGCGGTATGGGTACCACTTATTTAGCTTGGGATAAGGCTAAATTGTTGGTACTCAAAGAAATGAATGCGGATATGGCGGTAATTCCCAAAGCGCAGGAATTATTCGAGCGTGAAGCTAAAATCCTCCAAAGCCTGCACCATCCTGGCATTCCCGAATATTATGATTTCTTCGTCGCCGACGGACGCAAATATTTGGCGATGGAACTGATCCACGGCCAAGATTTAGACTTGTATGTGATGGAGCGTGGCAAAGTCAATATCGCCCAAGCGATCGACTGGATGATTCAATTGTGCGAGATCTTGGGCTATATCCATCAACAACAACCGCCACTGATCCATCGCGATGTCAAACCTGCCAATATCTTGGTGCGGACGATCGATCGCCGGATCTTTTTACTCGACTTTGGTGCCGTGAAAGAGATCGGCACCCTCGGCGGTACGAAAATTGGTGCGCCAGATTACATGGCACCAGAACAAAATAGCGGCAAACCCGTTACCCAGTCAGATTTATTCGCGATCGGGCCGACCTTAATTTTCTTACTCACTGGGCGCAATCCGGCTGATTTTATCCAACTCCTCCCCGACGGCTATCGGTTCGATCTCTCCAGCGTCCCCCTCGTGTCGCCCCAAATGCAAGCAACGATCGATAAAGTCACCCAACGTCGCCCGATCGATCGTTATCAAACCGCCGCAGAGCTAGCTCAAGATCTCCGCAAACTCGCTCGTCCGTTGAATTAGTTGGGAGTTGGGAGTTGGGAGTTGGGAGTTGGGAGTTGGGAGTTGGGAGTTGGGAGTTGGGAGTGGACGCAAGCGTCCTTTTGCGCTCTATGAACCCATTCATCCACTCATCCACTCATCCACTCATCCACCCATCCACTCATCCACTCATCCACCCATCCACCCATCCACCCATCCACTCCCTTCCGGATCGGCCAAATTGACCATGCGATTCAATGCGATCGTCAGTTAGAATTTAGATATTAATCCGCTTGGATCTGCGATCCTGAAGGCGCAAAGTCTGGTTAGTAACAGTCAATATTCTTCTCAAAGATCGCTCTAAATTAAATTTTAATAATTACTGGTATTCGTTTGTCTTCATAAACACAGGACAAGCATAATTAATTAAAGACACAAGTAATATGTTATTATCCACTGATATTCCTCCGCAAGCAATAAAAAGAGAATCTCTAGCCCAATATTTAGCCAAAGTGTCAACCGAACGTCGAAAGTTAGTCAAATTAGAAGTAGATTTTATCCCCCAAATTAGGGACAAGTGGGATAAAATTTTAGTCGATCGGACTACCGATCGCAAACGTGCGGAGAAGGCCATCGATGCTTGCTATTTATATGCTGGCTTAGATAGATCGAACATTCTGTGGACAGAAAATCCGTTGACTGCCTTAACATTTTTGATGAATCGTCCGGATTTAGTCGATGTCAGCAGCCGCATTTTGCACCAAATCTGCGATACTTGCGATCGCGAGATAAATTGTCAAATTCAGCCTGCGTTTATCGATGTTGTCAAAGCTTACGCCAATCCGCGCGCGGTAGTGCTCGACGAAGCGCAAAATATGGCCTTCGATCTCCTGGGCGATTTTTTAAATCAAGTTTCAATTTCAGAACTCCAAAAGAGTTATCCCTTACTCGATACCTTGTCGCTCCCTAGCGCACTGCAAGATTATCGGATTGCCTACTTGAGCTATTTTGATTATTTTCACCAAATTGGCATCGATATCCCCCAAATACAATTACTCGTGGATTTAGCTCAGTCTTGTGGATGTTGCTGGGCGTTTGAAAATATTACGATCGTCACCCCCAAAGCATCGGCGATCGAATTTAACGATCGCGGTGAATTAATCGCACTCATCTATGATGGCGTGAACATTCTCAAGTAGATATGGGTTGAGGCTCTCATCCCGTGGCATAATTAGAGGGAGAATGAGCGAGTAAAGCGTTGCGCCGCTGAAGATCTATATCTTGCGATTAGCTCTCTAGCGCGGCTACGCTAACGAGATCGAATTGTCAAAAGATTTATAACTGACAATTGACGATCGTCACTAACCGAAACTAATTGTTAATAAGGATATCGAGACTGTGCCCCTAATTACTACTGGTAAGCCATTTATCCGCGATCTAGAACAAGCTGGCTCGTTAGGTGTATACGTCCCCTTAGAAGGCGGTTATGAGGGTCGCTATCAGCGGCGACTCCGCGCCACTGGCTACGAGAGTATGCGCTTATCTGCCAGAGGTTTGGGCGATATCAGTGCCTACCTCACCGGAGTGCATGGCGTGCGTCCAGCTCACTTGGGCAAAAAGGAAATTCGCACGTATTATATCCCACCGATGCTCGACACCTTCCTCAACAATCTACTCCCGACTTCTAAAGGGTTGGTAGTGTGGCTGATCGACGGACAGGTGCTCTCCAAACAAGAATTAGCTTATCTCACCCAATTACCCACGATCGATCCGCGCGTCAAAGTTGTCATCGAATTAGGTGGCGATCGCAAATTTAGTTGGGTTAAGCTTGCGGATGTCGCCAATGCATAGGCTAGATTAGTTCTGGACACTCCAGTTATAATTAGTAGACCCGAAAGTAACTAGACTAATTTTTAGTATGAGCGCGATTACTCCCAGTCAAGTTAAAGCCTCGATCGAAGCAGGACTCCCCGGATCGATCGTTCAGATTACCGATTTGACAGGCGGCGGCGATCACTATCAAGCGGTGGTAGTTTCAGATCGGTTTGAAGGCAAGTCGCTGATCCAACAACACCAGTTGGTCTATGGTACCGTGAAAGAAGCGATGGCTAGTGGTGCAATTCACGCCCTCGCTCTCAAAACTTATACCCCCGCAACATGGCAAGCTGAAAAATAGGTAACGCAGCCATCGTTTGGCGTGCATCTACTGCTGCATCTGGCAATTTGCCGCGCGCAGTAGCAGCAGCGATAACAGTTAATTTTGATTCTCTATATTCTCGAACTTATTATGACTACTCCAGTATCAGAAAAAATCGGTCAATTAATCGCAGATAACAAGATTATGGTATTCATGAAGGGCACTAAAATGATGCCCCAATGTGGATTTTCCAATCAAGTCGTGCAAATTTTAAATATTCTCGGCGTCCCTTACGAAACTGTCGATGTCTTAGCAGATGGAGATATTCGCCAAGGAGTGAAAGAATATTCTAATTGGCCGACAATTCCACAAGTGTATATCGATGGTGAATTTATTGGCGGTTCGGATGTAATGACAGAACTTTACCAAAAGGGCGAACTTCAACAAATGGTGGAAGTTGCATTAGCTAGCTAAATTGATGTCAGTCGTTCCAAGTTGGAGCGACTAAAATTCAAATCAAGAGGAGGGTAGATCGTCGATCTACCCTCCCTTTAATTAGGCTGCTCGGTTTTTATCGATCGAGCACTGCTGAAAATTAAGGTGAGGAAGATTAAGCTTGCGGAGCGAGAATGTATCGATCGGTAGAGATCGGATTAAACGACAATCTAACGATTAATAATAATCGGGTTCGCGCTGAAGTTCGACTCTTTCAAAATTCGAGGGATCGTAAACATAACGAATTACTTCCTCCTCAAGTCGATTGATTTGATATGCTTCTAGCGTATTCGTACTCCTTAATGCAGCCAAATAGCCATCAAGATATAGACGCAGGTCATCGGAGCGGTATCCTCGATGCCACATTTCAACTAAGGCGTCCGTAATCTTTTGGTAATGCCCGATCGTTTCTATAGTTTGCAGCATAGCTAAATCCCTCGATTTACTAAATAGGGTATCTCAAAATTGTTCAATGGGGCATATCTTCACTGTACTCTAAATATTCGATAATTTGAGGTGTGGAAAATACACGTTTGCGTGTCTTGACCGAAACGCACGCTGAGGCTAAATAGTTGTAAATTAAGTTTGCTAAGGGCGGGGTAGATTTATAGAAATATGATATCTATATACTTCACAGTTAAAGGCAATCGATCCGGAAAGGTTGCGATCGTTATCTGCATCGCGCCGCACATTGGCTGTCGTGCTAAGGCGGGGATCGGTCTGTAGATAACAACGTTAACCCAATAGGTAAATTATAGACGGCTAGCCGATGAGTTTATGTTCCACTTTCAGAAAAGAACGCGAACAACCGTAATTTTTGCAGAAATAATGGCAATATCTGCCCATAATCGCATCTTTAGCTATGGGCGATCGCCCGAAAGTTACTCGCGATCGGATTAAGATGGCAAGTAGTTGTAAAGTAAGTTCGATCTGTAATATCGATCGAGACTCAGGAAATGTATCCCGACCATGAGTGTGCAGATTCACATTATTGAAGCCAATCACAACTTGCGATCGCTTTTGGCTTGGCATCTTCAACAAGCTGGTTATCAGGTAAACCAATCAGGGACGCTAGCACAGGCATACCAACACTGCGCGCGCGAACTGCCGACGCTGGCAATCTTAGCTTCAGATTTACCAGATGGCGAGGGCATCGAATTTTGTCAGTGGTTGTATCCTCAAGGCAATTCGCTGATTTTGATGCTATCGGCACGAATTCGCGAGATCGATTTAGTCAGCGCGCTCCACGCTGGAGTAGACGACTATCTCAAAAAACCGTTTGGAATGCCAGAATTTTTGGCACGAGTGGCAGCTTTACTGCGGCGCAGCCGGATTGCCAACACGATTCCGACAGATCTGACTTATGGCAATTTACGCATCGATTTAGTGCGCCGTTGCGTTTATCTGAGAAATCTACCGCTGACAGATCTCGACGCTACTAAGACTGTTGCAACCAGCACAAATTCTCACAAATCGCCAGATTCGAGCCGTCAGGAGTCACTAGAAACTAGAATCGATCTCAGCCCTCAAGAATTTAGTTTACTTTATGTCTTAGCGCAGGCCAACGGACGACCAGTGCATCGGCATGAATTGCTCAAACGCGCCTGGGATATCGATATCGACAACCCCCGCACGGTGGATAGTCACGTCCTCACGCTCCGCAAAAAGCTCGGACATCCCGATCCCATCGAGACTGTCCGCAAAATTGGCTATCGGCTGAATTATTAGAATAGCGACAAAAATGTTAAGATATCTACATAATCAGTTAGGGCTGAGGGACAATGTTCCTAACTGGATAATTGGGTAGTAAACATGATTAACCGTCAAGCCGTCTTAGAATACCTCACCAAGCATCCCAACCATTCAACTTGGCAAATGCGATTGCATTTTTTGCAAGCCATTCGTCAGCGCGATTGTCAGTCGCAAATCTCGATCGGGTCGATTGCCAATCAGCTTAACTATATTCTCCGCGATCTTGAAGCGATCGGCACGCTCCCCTCGTGTTCGGAATCTTCATGTCTAGATCGAGATGGTCTGCAAAGAGAATCTCAGCTAGAGCGATATGCAGAGCTAAATATCGGCGACTAGTAAATCTTTAAATCTCACATGACGATACCTCGATCGAGTTGCCAATTAGGGCAAAGATCGAGATATTCGTGACTAATCGATCTTACTTTTTAGTAGTCCAAACATTACTAAACATCATTAACATTGCACCGATCGCGATCGCGATCGCAAGTCCGCCAGCAAGTGCATTTTGCATCGATTCATCAAAAACCATCTTGTATTACTCCTTGAATAAATAAATTAGTATTGTTAGATTTTGCTAGTTAACGAAGGCAGAGGGTAGTGAATAGTGAATAGTGGATAGTGGATGGAAAGTAGACAGTAGAAGACAGAAGACTTGAGGTATTGTGGAACTGCGCGCCATTACCCATCTACCCATCCACCCATCCACCCATCCACTAATTATCCGACTGGTTGAGCCGACGAATATTAAGCACGTCGCTCATCTGTTTGATTTGAGCCAAACAGCGATCGAGTTGTGCTTTATCGCTGACTTCGATCGACAGATCGATGATTGCAGGTTTGGCATAATGAGTAATCACGTTAGCCGATCGCACGTTAATCTTATTATCGGTCAATCGGGATAAGATATCCTTGAGCACGCCGACTCGATCGAGTACCTCCAATTGGACGCTGACGGGGTAAGTCCGCGCTTTTTCTTTGGTAACTTGGTTATTCCAGCTTACGGGTAGCAAGCGATTTCCGTCCATCTGCTCGACATTGACACAGCCTTGACGGTGGATCGAAATACCACTATTGCGGGTGACGATGCCGATAATTGGTTCGCCAGGGATCGGACTACAACAACCAGCTAAGTGATGTAATAATCCCTCAATGCCGAGAATGGGGAAGTCACTATTTTGGGGTGAAGTTTGCTTGGGTGCGGTGGTTGGGGGCAACTCTTGGGTGGGAGCTTCCCGATCTTTGACCATTTCGCGGAGGCGATTGACTACCGTCTTTTGGGTAATTTCGCCGTAGCCCAATCCGGCGAGTAAATCCTCGACAGTGACGTAATTACAGCGTTGGGCGACTGCCAACATCGGTTCGGATTTTAACAGTGCTTCTAGGCCATTTTTGCCCAATTCGCGCTCTAATAATTCTCGTCCTCTGGCGACATTTTCATCGCGATGCGATCGCTTATACCATTGGGTAATCCGGTTGCGCGCGCCGGGACTGACGACAAAATTCAGCCAGTCGAGACTCGGACGGCTATTTTCGCGCGTGATGATTTCGACGATATCGCCGTTACTAAGCGTCCGCGATAATGGGACGATGCGATCGTTAACTTTGGCTCCCGCACAGTGATTGCCAACTTCGGTATGAATCCGATAGGCAAAATCTACAGGTGTCGAGCCTTGGCGCAACGATACGACTTCGCCTTTGGGGGTGAAGACATAGACGTCGCGTTCGAGTAAATGATCTTTGAGATGGTCGTCAAATTCGATCGCGTCTTTAACGTCATTTTGCCATTCTAATAGTTGGCGCAACCAGGCAAATTTTTCATCGACTTCCGTGCGTCTATTCGAGGTGGCTTTGCCTGCTTCAGAAGTTTCCGTTCCCGATTTATCCGATTTTGCCGCTTCTTTATATTTCCAATGTGCGGCAATCCCGTATTCGGCAACATGGTGCATTTCCAATGTCCGAATTTGGACTTCTAGTGGCGTACCTGTAAAGCCGACTACGGTAGTATGTAAGGATTGATAGCGGTTGTTTTTTGGCAAGCCGATGTAATCTTTAAATCTGCCGGGAATTGGTTTGAACGCATCGTGAATTTCGGCGAGGGCTAAATAACATTCATGATTGGATTTAACAATAATTCTAATTGCCGTCAAATCGTAAATCTCGCTAAATTCTTTCTTTTGGTAGCGCATCTTTTGATAGATGCTGTAGAGATGTTTCGGTCTGCCACTAATATCGACATATTCGATCTTTGCTCGATCGAGTCGATGGCGGATCATCTCAGTCACGTTCGCAATTCTAGATTCTCTAGCAGTGCGCTTTTCGGCGACAAGATCTTGAATTCGGCGATAATCTTCAGCTTCGATATATTTAAATGAGAGATCTTCTAATTCCCACTTAATGCGTCCCAAACCCAACCTGTCAGCTAAAGGCGCGAAAATATCGCGAGTTTCTTGGGAGATTGCTTGCTGTCGTTCGGTGCGTAAATGGTCGAGGGTGCGCATATTATGCAGTCTATCTGCCAACTTGACTACAATCACCCGAATATCTTGCGCCATGGCGATAAACATCCGCCGAAAGTTTTCGGCTTGTTGCTCTTTCTTGCTTGAAAATTCAAATTTTGATAGCTTAGTAACGCCTTCAACTAAATGTGCTGTTTCTTGACCGAATCTCGTCTGGATCTCATCGATCGTAATCGGCGTATCTTCGACCACATCGTGCAAAAATCCTGCTGCAATCATCGGTGCGCCGCCACCTAAATCGCGCAGCAATCCGGCAACTGCGATCGGGTGACAAATGTACGGTTCGCCTGATTTGCGTTTTTGGTCGCCATGTAATTCGTAAGCAAATTCAAAGGCACTCTTAATCAATTTGCGCTCGAGATCCATGGCTGGATCGGGATTGTCTTCTCCATCCAAACACTGTTGCAACCAGTCAGGAATATCGCAATCGTAAACGATTTCGTTATCGGGATCGTTGACAATTGTCACAGGATCGATATTTTCAGTGGAAAGAGAGAGAGGAGTGGTCATAACTGAAGAGAATAGGATATAAATAATCGGAACTAACTTCAATCCGAACCATCTAAATCTCCCAGTGGGGAATGATGGCTCGTCGAGGTTGCAAAGAGTGGCTAAACAATAGTTACGATGACACCAACTACGATGTTATCGATTTAGTCGGACAGCGAATGCCAAAATCGATGCGGCGAGCTACCTTGCGCTGCTTGGAGATCGCCAGATCGCGCTCAATTTACATGGCACTTAATGTAGTGCAAAAATCGCTACATCTGAGTGCCGAGAATGTAGCGTTCGATCGAGAAAATGAAGTGTAAAATTATTTACATAATATTCTATTCTATCTAATTTCGTTATGTTGCCATCCGAACAGATTTTAATGTGGCAACAATTATTTACCCACTTGAGCGACTTGCCCAGCGACTCGATGCCCGAACTGAAAGTCAGTCTCCGACAGACGATCGAGTTTTTTGAGTCGGAGATCCTCACTCAGGATCTCGATCTGGCCGAGCCGCTGGCTGGTAAAATGCGATCGTATTTAACCGAAAGCCATCGGCTATTGCGGCTACTACCAATGGATGCCATGTTTATGGCTGCCGCACGCAATCCCACAACTCTTCAACAACGCCGTCAAGCCTATCAGGAAAAATTAACACTATTGCTCGAATATTGCCAAGCAGCGATCGCTAGTTTGCAACCATAACCATTTTCGATCGATTCATATCCTCACAACAATCTGAGGAAGACTAAACTAGAGATGTAGTTCTTTGCTGCGCCTGCTGACGATCGGCAGCAGATGTACTAAAAATAATTACGGTATTTTCTGCTCGTCTCTACGGTAGCCGGAACCTCTGCCGCGCTAGCGGCGACTATCACCTTATAATTGCCAAGTGATTTAAAAAATGCATTGCCCTAAATGTAGATCTGAGCTAGTAAATGGAATTATCGGCGATCTGCTGTTGACAAAACATTGTCCGAAGTGTGAGGGAGAGTGGATTTCTGGTCGGAACTATCAAGGCTGGAGATCGGAGCGTCCAGCGGTCGTTCCCAGCCGCGAGACGATAGCGCAGAATTATCATCTGCCATATACACCCAGTTCCTTAGATGCCAAAGCCGCACCTTGTCCTGAATGCTCTACCATGATGGCTAGAGGCAAAATCGCGCTCAAGCAACCATTTTATGTCGAACACTGTCTCACTTGTGGCGGGATTTTGTGCGATCGGGGGGGATGGGAAGGACTCGGCCAGTCATCTGAATGCGCTCGAACGTCAAGCGGTTATCGATAAGGTTGGGGTGGAAATGGCGCAGCGAGTTTTCGATCTGGCTGAGGTGCTAGTTCAACATCCCAATGGTGATTTTGCGGCTGCTTATTTGATGCGGCGATTCGATCGCGATCGGAGTTAATTAATAATTGATAATTGATAATTGATAATTGATGACTGGGTTGTTATGGTGGGTATTTCACCTCCACCATAACAACAACCCACCTTTTAGGTGGGGGATTTCAATCTCTGTTATTTGTTAAAACGCGATCGTCAAAACAGAGGGTAGGAGTAATTCATAAATTACCCCTACCCTCTCAGTTATCAATTCTCTGCTTGGTGCGCTAAACCGTCGGGAAACCCGACGAGCGCGCATCCGCAATTCTCAATTATCAATTAAATTAACTACATAAAAAGTCACCTCTGACCCAACCAGTTGCTCCAAAAAAGTTGACTTTTCTCCAGGTATAACCACCAGCAACTCGGGCATTGCCAATTAACACTACCGATCTACCCGGTGGAATTCTACCGATTACTCTAGATTGCTGACCAGCACGAGCGCGCAGATTGATCGGATCGCCATCGCGACTGCAACTGTAGACGGTACTCACCCCACCAAAATTTCCGGGGCCAGATTGTGCGAAGGCAGGTACGATCGAGATTGCGCTAGTTGCGATTGCCAAGCAGATTGCCGCACTAATAGATTGACGTTTCATGATATTTTTTGATGTGTTTGATTGGTTATTTTTTCGATCTAATTCGTTCGATTTATCGAGTAATCCGCACCTCTAAAGAGCGCGGGCGATATTTCAAAACGAAGTCTCTGACTTTGTGGTAGTCATACTTGTTGGTCATCCCGATACAGCCCGATGTACCATCTTCTTTGTTGTCCTTATCGAAACTCGGATCCCAGTGGATACCGAGAGCGGTTCTTCGCATACGCGGGTTGAATCCAGGCTTGGGAAAAATCGGTACCATCGTCCCGCCTACCTCGCGAATCGTGCCCTTGACGACTGTGGGTACGACAGAATACGATCCGTCTGGTAAGGGCGCGTCTGTATCGCTTTGGTAGCGATTTCTGGCTTGGGTAAATCCTCGACCAGTGACAGCATCGAGTTGGAAGATGGAATCTGATGTTCGATCGCGATAAGCAGTCAATTTATAGATCGGATTGTTGAATCTATTCTGAGCGTTGCTGGGATCTCGACTTAAAATCAGACAGGGAAAAGCTCGACAAGAAGCTGATGCAGAAATCCGATTTTGAGATGGCGATTGCGGCTGTTGCTTGGTTAATGCTAGAGCTTTACTCAACTGTTGGATTTGAGCCTTGCTATCGTTAGCGTCGGGATTGAGTCGAGTCGGAGTTAACGCAGCCGATTTGGATCGAGCGGTAGGATCGTTAGCAATTCGCTGTTTAGCATTAAGCGCGATCGAGTCGAGCGGATTTACATAAGGTTCTGACACTACTGACTCAGAGGGAGTCGTTCCCATCTGCGGCGATTTAGATACTTCAGCAGGAGACGATCTCACCACTGAATCTGGTGTCGATTTTTCGATGCTCGGTTGTGCTGGCTGTGCCAAGGGATTCGGCGACGAGACAGGATTGGCGATCGAGCTAATATTTTGAGCATTAGATGGCGAATTAGAATTGCAACTACAGATCGCCAGGGCGACTGCGCACCATCCGAGCGTTCGAGCCACAATTAGAACCTTATGCATATATTTCTACTTGAAATAGGCTATGAGATCGCTACCGACCATAGCTAGCGTTGTGAGTTAATCTACAATCTTCCTCAGTGTTTTCCGAAAAATTTGCTGAGATTGCCAAAAAAAAGATCGCATCATCTGCCGCTAGGATCGATCGAAGCTATAGTCCTTATTTCATAGCTTTTATAGAGCCAGCCGGATAGTTTCGATCGCGTTGCCAGATTTTACGATTCTATAGATCGTCGTCAAACCAGTCCTCTACCCCGAAACCCAGACTGCGAGAAATTTTTAAGTCTGCTGCCAATCGCCAAGCGGCGGCGGTGCCGACTTTAGTTTCCATCACTGCCGAAAATACTACGTCGAGCTGATGTCGTGTAATAAATTTTGCCAGCCGCCAGGGAAATCCGGCAATGCCTGGTTTGATGACATAGATCCCCCGCCAACCCCGTGCGTGAGCCGCTTGAATCCGATCGAATGTCGCGACAGATTCATCGAGGGCAATTGGGGTATGATACCTAGCTGCTAGCGCGATCGTCCGCTCGATCTCTGCTGGTGCCAAAGGTTGCTCGATAAACTCGATCCGCGCTTCGGCACTACAAATTTCCAACCAACGTTCGGCGGTTGTCTGAGTTAAGCCCCCATTGGCATCGAGCCGGAGTTTGGCATCTATGGGGAGATCTACAAGCAATTGTCGCCAGATTGCCTCCTCTTGGACGATCGGCAGTACTCCAATCTTCCATTTGAAGGTAGAGTACCCCCGCCTCACTAAAGCGGGTAATTGGGCAATTGCAGCGGCTCCTGCGGGTAATAAACCACTAAGCTCGAAATGGGGTGCGAGCGTGCTAGATCTGGACAGATCGAAAGCTGTCAAAGCACTGCCAAATCCAAACTGACAGGCGGGTAACTCGTCGGGAATCCGATAAATTTTGTCCGTGTTGATATTATCGCCAACTTGCTGGCACCACTCGATCGATCGATCGATCGATTCTGAGCCAAACCACGGAATTGGTGCGATTTCGCCAAGCTCGGATCTGCCACTAGGATCTGTGAGTTGAATAATGATGCCTTCTCGAATTTCCCACTTACCATGACTGGTTGTCAGCGGTTGTCGAAATGGACGTCGATAGACTGAATAGGTAAATTTATACATGTTCTTATTTACCTGCATTTGTGAACATACTCCCGACGCTCATGCTGACGCATAGAGCGCGGGCTTCTCAGTGACCCCTGGTATCCCATCGGGCATTGTCTTGTCGCGCTTTTTACTGGAGGAAACCTCCAGAGCGCGCGCCGCTTCCTGAGCTTTACGGACGAGATGACCCACCGCCCGATGCTTGATTACTTTTGCTGCGTTGTGGTCGCGATCCAAAGAGCATCCACACTGACATTCATGCCAACGATCTTGGATAGTCTTAGGGACTTTTTGACCACAACTAGAGCATTCTTGAGTTGTACCGTTTGGATTTACAGCAATCGTCATTAGTCCAGCATTTGCAGCTTTAACCGAGAGTATTTGCAGAAATTGACCCCATCCGGCATCATGAGTAGACTTTGCCATTCTAGTTCTGGCAATGCTTTTAATATTTAAATTTTCATGTCCAATATTTTTACCTATGCTTAGAAGTTTTTTGGCGGTTTTGTAATGAAAATCTTTGCGCTGATTCGAGACTTTTAAATGAGCCTTGGCAACTCGTTTAATTGCCTTCTTGCGACGTTTAGACCCTTTCTTTTTACGAGAAAGTGACCGTTGGATTTTCTTCAATCGCCGCTCTAATTTGCGGTAGTGCTGAGGAATAACAACTTCTTCTCCCGAATCATAAACCAGAAAAGATTTCAATCCAAGATCGATACCGATAGTATTGTCTAGGGTTGGAACTTCGGGAGTGAGTTCAGGAATAGAGGAATCTTGCAAAGATAAGGTGATGTAATAACCGTCAGCTTTCTTGACAATCGCAGCAGTTTTTACCTTGAATCCATCAGGAATAGGACGATGCAAAATCACCTTGAGATTACCAATCTTAGGTAACTGAATCAGATTACCTTTGATATGCTCTGGCTTTACTGGATCGGGAAATGCGATTGAGCGATAACGTCCCTGACCTTTGAATCTTGGCTTGCCGCTGCGCTTCCCATTGCTATCGCCTTTAAGCCATCTATCAAAAGTTTTCTCCACCCGTGCAATAACATCTTGCAGCGTGTGAGAAGGGATTTCCTTGTATTCACTGAGCAGTTGTTTAGTATTGACTAAATCCCGCTTTTGAGAATACAGATCGGGACGATCTTTTAACTCTGGTAAATGACAGATGAGCGGACATGAATTAATATCACATCGATTCTGCTCCCACCAATTAAACCGTTCACCCAGCCGATAATTATACTGACGACGACAAAGCTCTATCCACATATCAATTGTGAATTGCTGTTGTTTGGTCAGTCTTAATCTGTACTGGTGAGCAGTTCGCATATCGGCGTTGCTATTCTAAGCTACACTGATTATATCAGAAGTAACCAGGATTGACAATGAAAAACGATTATGTCTCTAGCGGTAGATCCGTATCTGACATGAAAGCCCATCTAGTGCTGACGACTAAATATCGTCGCAAAGCTTTTACTGGAGAGATGTTGAAGCGATTACAGGAGATTTTATTCGATCTATGCCAGAAGTGGGATTGTAAGTTGATTGAGTTTAATGGCGAGGAAGACCACATTCATCTACTGTTTCAATACTATCCACAGATGGAGTTACCTAAGTTTGTTAACAACATTAAGTCAGTATCTAGTCGTCGAATTAGAAGTGAGTTCTCTGAACACGTCAATAATTTTTACTGGAAAGATGTGCTTTGGAATGAGTCGTATTTTATTGCTTCTTGCGGTGGTGTTACTGTATCTGTTCTTCGGCAGTACATTGAACAACAAAATACACCAGAGTAAGCCAAGGGATTTTGCTCGTCTCCTCATGCACCCCCTCTCTTCCAAGATCTAAAGATTGTTGCTTCGTTCGGGGGTGCAATCGTCACCTCGCCAGCATTCTTCCCGACGCTCATCCGAGGCGGATAGAGCGCGGGGCTGCTGCTGTTAACTCACGGTTCGCTCATTTTGGAGAGAGGTAGTCAAATTGGGTTAAAGTTTGACAATGAGCAAGCCTGTAACCTTAAC
>NZ_PVWO01000737.1 GCF_003003845.1 Chamaesiphon polymorphus CCALA 037
GGCTCAGATTCATTCATCTTTTCCCCCTTATTTAGTAATTGTACCTCTTTCTATACTCTTTGAGCGGGAAGGGAGTATAGGATCTATTTCTCCAATATAAAATTTATTACTAGGATCCCATCCAAAGCACCGACCATTAAAATCATCTCCAAATATTAATATTCTACTAATATCGTCTGGATAGTCATCCCCATATATTTCATCTGGATTAACTGGAGCACTATATAACATCAGACTATTACTAAAGTTACCCCATCCTATATTTCTCATAAAATCAAAATAGTCTTCAGGTATAGCTGGAAACATAATTTTAATTTTGTTAACTTCTTCGGAAGATAGTTTTTTAGACATGAGATTTACACGAATAATACAAAAAGATGAACGCATTTATTGCAATTAATATATCATCGATTTAAGTACCAGAACATCGAATATAGTTAACAAATCTTTTTGGTGGCAAACAGCTATCCACTATTCACTATCCACTATCCACTAATTTATGGATATACCTCGTTTACATCCAGATACGATCGAAGAAGTAAAAGCTAAAGTCGATATCATCGATGTCATCGGCGGACATGTCGTGCTCAAAAAACGGGGTAAGGATTATTTAGGATCCTGTCCATTTCATCAAGAGAAATCGCCGAGTTTTTCTGTCAGTCCTACCAAGCAGATGTATTACTGCTTTGGCTGTCAGGCTGGAGGAAATGCGATTACTTTTCTGATGGAGTTAGGGAAGCAATCTTTTACAGAAGTTGTCTTAGATTTGGCTCGAAGATATCAGGTTCCGGTGCAGACATTGGAGCCGGAGCAACGTCAGGAGTTGCAGCGGCGACTTTCTCAACGAGAGCAATTGTATGAAATCATGGCGATAACGGCAAGTTTTTATCAACATGCGCTCAATCAGCCTCAAGGTGAAAAGGCTCTGACATATCTCAAGGAAGAACGCGCTTTTAGCGACGAAACTATTCAGAGTTTTCAACTCGGTTATGCTCCGGCTGGTTGGGAAACTTTGTCGAATTATTTGATCGAACAAAAGAACTTTCCGCCGCAAGCGATCGTATCGGCTGGACTGGCGATCGAGCGAAAAGATGGCAATAGTTATTATGACAGATTTCGCGATCGATTGATGATTCCGATTCGCGATTTACGGGGTAGAGTGATTGGTTTTGGCGGACGTACTTTGAGCGACGAGCAGCCGAAATATCTCAACTCGCCAGAAACAGAATTATTCGATAAAGGTAACACATTATATGGACTCGATCGAGCAAAAGATGCAATTAGTAAAACCGATCGCGCGGTAGTTGTGGAAGGATATTTTGATGTCATCGCGCTCCATGCGGCGGGAATCGATAGTGCGGTTGCGGCACTCGGTACGGCGTTGAGTTTGGCGCAAGTTAAGCAGCTAGTTAAGTTTACCGAATCCAAACAAATTATCCTCAATTTTGATGCGGATAAAGCTGGTAATATTGCCGCAGAACGAGCGATTGGGGAAGTTACAGATCTGGCTTATCAGGGACAATTGCAATTACGCATCCTCAATTTGCCGACGGGAAAAGATGCCGATGAGTTTTTAAAAAGCCATAGCCAGCAGGATTATTTAGATTTACTCGATCGTGCGCCATTGTGGTTGGATTGGCAAATCGATAAAGCGATCGAACACCAGGATCTCACGCAAGCCGAACAATATCAAGCAGCTACCCAGAAAATTATCAAGCTGCTGCAAAATATTACCGATGTAACTACACGTACCCATTATCTCAAAAAATCGGCAGGTTTATTAAGTGCCGATGATTCGCGAATGGTGCCGTTAGTAATCGAAAATCTCCAGACAGCCATTAAAGGACTCAAACCGCTCCCAGAACCAAAATTTGGCAGTAGTAACGCACCAACAAATAGATTCGAGCGAACAAAATATGCGACGCCAGAAGTAACCGATTATCCAGAGCCGATAGATGAAATCGAGTATGGCGACTATGTAGAACAAAGGGAAGAAAAACCAGCCGAAATCGCGCCAGTTAGCATCCATCCCAATCAAAGATTAATCGAAAAAGCGGAGGGTTTATTGCTACGGATTTACCTGCATTATCCCCTCCACCGCCTGACAATTATCG